>QIHU01000577.1 GCA_003231035.1 Acidobacteriota bacterium | reverse complement strand
CATCGGCACTTTGCAAGCAGTCCGAGGCGGCGCCAACCAGGAGCGCCGCCTCGGAGATCGGTGGATGGTGTAAGAACCGTCAGTCGACGAAGAGCGGCTGCCAACCGCCGTCGCCGGTTCCGCCGTCAGTATTCTTGACCTGAACGTAGAGCAGGTTCCAGTTCAGCGGGTCGAAGCTACCGACCGGTGGCTGGTCGAGGTTCGGGTCGACCAGATTGAACTTGGTGAACAGATAGTCGGTCAAGGCGTCCTCGACCCCGGGCGCTTCCGGTCCGCCTAGCATCCACGAGTAGTAGACGATCGGCTCCAGCTCCAATACCGTCTCCCAGATCGGCAGATTCTCCGCCGTCTTCTGGTCGGTTGCATAGAGCGGCAAGACTATCTCCCGGGTGGCGAACTGGTTGGGACCGCCGGTGGCCAGCGCGTCCGCGTGTTGCAGCAAAATCAGTGTGGCCCCGTCGCGAATCCTCTTGCCCGCCACCCGCAGGCGGCGCGGCGCGGCGTGATGAAGGCTGCTCAAACCGAAGCCGTTCTGGGCCACGGCATCCTGGACTAGCCCCCACTGCATCAGCCGAACCGTGTGGACGAAGGCGGCCTGGAGGGTGCCGTTGTTGAAGTCGGCCCAGTTTTGGTCGAGTTCCGGCACCCGCGCATAGAAGGTGTTGGTCACCATCGGCAGGAGGGTGATCGCACCCGGGGCGGCACCCGCGGGCAACGGGTCAGGATCGCCGTTGGGATGGGCGATCCGGCGGTGGCTACCCAGCGGAACGGCCTGGAAGACCATTCGATCGCGGCTGCTGGTGAGCAGTTCGATCAGGGCCGTTCGCGACAGCGGCGGCCCCCCTTGAATCGGTTCTTGGTGGTAACCCGCCTCGACCGGGTCGTACCAGAAACCCATCGAGCCGGCGCCGGTCCAACTTTGCACGGCGATACGGCGATCGCCGAATTCGCTTGCCCCGCCTGTTGTTCCATGCAGGTCAGGGTCGCCTGAATGTCGGTGCAGGCCAGGTCGCAGGCTTGCGGGCCGGCGTCACCGAGCGCCTGGCTGGCGTTTAGCGAGGTCACCGTCATCGGGCAACCGACCAGCGGACCGATGTGCCAGTCCAGTTCATGCTCAAACTGGCTCAGGGTCCCCAACTCGTTGCAGTAGAGGCCGGCCTGACCGCAGAGGTTGCCCGAGAAGAAAAGGCGGTTGAACAAGTTGATCGTCCCTACCCGGTTCACTTCCAGCGGACTGGTCGGGTCGAAGACGAACCCCGGATGCAGCGTGCCGAGGAACCGCGTGTAGGGGGAGAGATCCGGGTCGGAGAAGCCGTCCACATCCCGCTTGCCCTCCTTCTGGAAGAGACCGCGCAGCGCCGCCGCTTCGGCCGGCTGGTTGGCGATCTCGTCGTTGAGCCGGTTGTTGCTCCCTTCGGGTAGGGCATGGCAGTGGACGCAGGCGCGTTGACCCACCGTCTTAGTGATCATGAAGTGCTTCATGCCCCGGTTGGCCAAGGTGCTGCCATCGTTCGGGAAAGGCTGCCCCAGCCCGTCGTCGAACAGGCCACTCAGGGTGCGGTCGAAACGCTCCTTGGGGTTGGGCGGGTAGT
>QIHU01000824.1 GCA_003231035.1 Acidobacteriota bacterium | reverse complement strand
AGCACGAAGAGGAGCAACTTGTCGCCGCTCCAGCCGTGATAGCCCACCGGCTCGACTTCCGGCAGCAGCAGGGTCGCCTTGCCCTCCCCAACCGGATAGTGGTACAAGAACTGCTTGCCTTCCAGGTCCTGACGAATGGCCGAGAAGGCAGTGCCTCCCGCCATCGGTGTCGGCGAATACTCGTTGACCGGCGTGCTGGTCACTTGCCGGGTCGTAGCCGTGGCCAACTCGTAGCTGAAGATGTCCGTCTGCTCACCCCTCATCGAGGTGTAGAGCACCCGCTTGCCGTCGAGGGTGAAGGCCGGCTGGTTGTCGTAACCCTCGCGAGCGGTGATGTTGACTGGCAAGCCGAGCTGTGGGGAAGCGCCGGAGCTGTCCACCCCCATCAAGTAGAGGTCGGTGGAAGGTGGGGCCTGGGCAAGGGCGGCACTTACGCCGACCAGCAAGGCTAGCCCAGCCATCAGCACGGTGCGAGTGCCGCACCAAGAATCGACCTGGTTGGAACTGTGCGAGCGCATCTTCATGAAAAACCTTCATGAAAAACCTCTGGTGGAGTGGATCGCTAATCGAGCGATCATTCCATACCTGGGGAAACGGTGCGAATTCCAGCTTCCTGGGCAGCTATGGCGAGTCGACGGTCATAGACCACCATGGCATCGAGATCGTCTCCTATGCCGAGTGCCGCCGCCAGATGGATCGCGTCCAGCGCCCGCAGTTGCGGAGGCTGTAACCCACCAGCCACCCGCAGAGTCGGTCGGTCTAGCCGCAGAAGGACCACCGTGCCGAGAGTCGAGTTAGCCAACTCCCGCACCCCCTTTACATTTCTCCGGCGCCCTACCGCGCGCAGCACCTCGACGGAAACGATCTCGCTTGCCACGACGGTTCGTCCGAAAACGAACTTTCTCATCGAGGCCGTCTCGACCTCCTGCACAACGAGTTTCACCAAAGCCGAAGCGTCCAGGTAGAGCAGCTTCTTCAGGGTAGACGCTCTTGACGTTGCTCTTGCAACGCCTCACTCACGGAGATCCCCCCATCATCCTCCAGCTTGAGCGCGGGCGGCAAATCTTCGATGCGTCCCCGCGCCGGGATCGCTTTGCCCGCCGCGATCAACCGCTCCACCACACTAGAGCGTCCCGGCAACGGCACCAGCATCCCACGGCATGGCCACGGTCCGTCACCTGGAGACTCTCTCCGTCGGCGACCCGCCGAAGATACTGACTCAGGTTCTGCCGCAGCTCTCGGACGCCAACAGCTTCGCTCATGTAGCACAATGTAGCACATTGGTGCGACTCAAAGCAGATAAGCCACCGCAAACCCCACCTGCGCCGCCATCACCATGAGGTACATGTGGGTCCACGAGGGGTGGTTCTCGGTCTTGGCCAGGGTGATGTATGCTCCATCAATGCGGCGTATACAGATTTATATCGACGAAGAACTCGACGACGCCCTGAAGGCTGAATCCGCACGCAGTGGATGCTCCAAGGCAGCCTTGATTCGCCAGTGTATTGCCGAGAAGCTCGCGCCCGCCGAGGCGGTCGAGAAAGACCCGATCACCGCCTTGATCGGAACGATGGATGTGGAGCCCAGCGACATCGACGACATCGTCTACGGGCATTGGGCTTCGTCGAAGTCAGAGCGTAGCGCGACTCAAAGCAGGTAAGCCACCGCGAAGCCCACCTGCGCCGCCATCACCATGAGGTACATGTGGGTCCACGAGGGGTGGTTCTCGGTCT
>QIHU01000164.1 GCA_003231035.1 Acidobacteriota bacterium | reverse complement strand
TCTTGCGAGTCGTCACAGGCGTAGACTTCCGCGAGGGCTCGCAGTTGGGAGTTGGAGCCAAAGAGGAGGTCGACGCTGGAGCCGGTCCACTGGAGATCGCCGGTTGCGCGATCGCGCCCTTCGTACACTCCCTCGGCCGAAGACGAGGGCTGCCACTCTGTGCTCATGTCGAGGAGGTTGACGAAGAAGTCGCGGGTCAGCGTTTCGGGTTTGTTGGTGAACACTCCGTGCTTGGACTTGCCGGCGTTCGCATTCAGGGCGCGCAGGCCGCCGACGAGAACGGTCATCTCGGGAGCGGTGAGCGTCAACAGGTTCGCGCGATCCACCAGTAGCTCCCCGGCCGATCTCGGGTCTCCGTTTCCGTGGTAGTTGCGGAATCCGTCCGTGGTCGGTTCGAGCACGGCGAAGGAGTCCACGTCGGTATCCTCCTGCAAGGCGTCGGTGCGCCCCGGGGTGAAGGGAACCTGCACTTCGTGGCCGGCTTTCTTCGCGGCTGCCTCGACCGCCGCGCATCCGCCCAGGACGATCAGGTCCGCGAGCGAGACCCTCTTGCCGCCGGACTGCGAGTTGTTGAAGTCCGCTTGAGTCGCCTCTAGGGCTTGGAGCACTTTGCCCAGTTCGGCCGGCTGGTTGACTTCCCAGTCCTTCTGCGGTGCCAGGCGAATGCGCGCTCCGTTCCGCGCTTGTCGGAGCCGCGGAAGGTGGAGGCCGAGGCCCAGGCGGTCGACACCAGTTGGGAGATGGAGAGCCCCGAGGCGAGGATCGTGCTTTTGAGGGAGGCGACCTCTGGCTCGCCAATCAACTCATGATCGACGGCGGGGAGAGGGTCTTGCCACAACTGCGGCTCTGCCGGAACCCACGGGCCGAGGCAGCGGGTACGAGGCCCCATGTCGCGGTGGGTCAGCTTGTACCACGCCTTGGCGAAGGCGTCCGCGAACTTCTCCGGGTTCTCGTGAAAACGCTTCGAGATCGGCCCATAGATCGGGTCCATCCGAAGCGCCATGTCCGCTGTGGTCATGATGGGCGCGTAGCGCTTCGACTCATCGTGAGCACCCGCAACGGCCTGTGCCGCGGGGGGATCGGTGGGAATCCACTGCCAGGCTCCGGCGGGGCTCTTCACTAGATCCCATTCGTAGCCGAGCAAGGTGTCGAAGGTGTCGAAGTAGCTGTTGTCCCACTGGGTTGGGGTCGGGGTCCAGGCCCCTTCGATGCCGCTGGTGATCGCATCGCCGGCTTTGCCGCTACCGAAGCTGTTCTTCCAGCCGAGGCCCTGCTCTTCGATACTGGCCCCTTCGGGCTCAGGGCCGACCAGCGCCGCGTCGCCAGCGCCATGACATTTGCCGAAGGTGTGTCCGCCAGCGACCAGCGCGACGGTTTCTTCGTCGTTCATCGCCATGCGCGCGAAGGTTTCGCGGATGTCCTTGCCGGAGGCGACCGCGCTCGGGACGCCGTTGGGCCCCTCTGGATTGACGTAGATCAACCCCATCTGCACGGCGGCGAGAGGATTCTCGAGATCCCTGTCGCCGCTGTAGCGCTCATCCCCGA
>QIHU01000594.1 GCA_003231035.1 Acidobacteriota bacterium | reverse complement strand
TTTGAGGGAGCCCAGGGTGCCTTGTTGGATGTCGACCACGGGACCTACCCGTTCGTCACCTCTTCCAATGCCACCGCGGGGGGGGCTTGCATCGGCAGTGGGGTGCCGCCGACGGCGCTCGATGGGGTGATTGGGATCTTGAAGGCCTATACCAGCCGGGTGGGTGAGGGGCCGTTCGTGACTGAGTTGGACGATGCACGGGGGGAGCAGTTGCGGGAGCGGGGGGTTGAGTTTGGGACGACCACCGGGCGGCCTCGGCGGTGTGGTTGGCTGGATATGGTGGCTTCCCGCTATGCGCGGCGGATCAATGGAGTGGGTGCCATCGCCTTGACCAAGCTCGACGTGCTGGATGACTTTGACGAGATTCCGGTCTGCGTGGCCTATCGCTTGGACGGCGAGGAGACGACAGAGTTTCCCTCCAGTGCCGAAGCGTTGGAGCGCGCCGAGCCGGTCTACGAGACCTTGCCCGGGTGGAAGAGATCGACGGTGGGAGCGACCGAGGAGGCACAGCTTCCGCGGGCGGCTAGGGATTACGTGCGCTACATTGAGGAAGGCATCGGCGGCTTGATCTCGACCGGACCGCGTCGCGAAGAGACGATCCTGCGCCGCGAGCTGCCGGTCGTTCAAAGCTACTTCGGGGATCGCATCGAACGCCTCCTGACAGTGCGCGACGGCGGCTAGATCGGTACCCAGACTCCTCGTTGACACGGCCTCGCCGGCCGGGTGGCCGGCCGACGAGGGGTGGATCCGCTCTAGGGATCCAGGTAGGCGGCGATGCCGTCGAGGAAGGTTTTTAGGCGGTCCAGAAAGGGCGAGAAAGCGCGGTGAATCCTCATCAGGCCGCGGAAACTACAACCGCTCAGTGCGGAGTGTCAACACCCCAGATCAAGTATCCAGCGAATCTTCTGCGATGTGCACGAACCTCGCCCACGGCCTCCCGCGCCAGGGCCGTTAGCTCAGTCGGTAGAGCAGCAGACTTTTAATCTGATGGTCGGGGGTTCGACTCCCTCACGGCCCACCATTCTAAATCCCTTAGAATCAATAGGTTGCGGAGATTTGGCTCGGAGCTGGCGGGCGGTTGAAGGCGCCCATGTTGCACTCTTGCCGCAAGAGCGTGTCGGGGATGGCCTTGCCGTTCGCCTACGGCGCGGGCTGAACCCTGTCGAGTTTGTCGAGTAGATTTAGGCCTTGCTCGGCTGAGCCGCGCCCAGCTCGAACGCGAAACCGCGTGGCGACATCAAACTCGGCCAGGGCGGTCGTCGACATCTCCTCGAAGAGTTTATTGAGGCTGATCCCGTAGCCTTTGGCCATGAGCTTGAGGCGTTCGTGTTTCTCGTCGGGCAGGCGAACGGTGACGGTGGCCATGGTCATAACTCCCTGATCAAGTCTTCCGACTAGACTAGGTGTCACATACGTAGTAAAGCCGGTTATTTTCAGTGCTTTACGTGCAGATCGGACCGATATTGAGTAGGGGCTCGGTTCTATTGACCACATCTTGACCTGGTCATCAGACTAGGTCAAGATGTGGTCATGAGAACCATTCCGATCTCTGAGTTCAAAGCCGGCTGCATCGCGATTCTGCGGCAGGCTCAGAATAGCGGTGAGCCGCTCTTGGTCACTCGTCGAGGGCGTCCGATTGCTCGGATCGAGCCTGTGCCCGATGCGGATAGCCATCGTCAACTCGGCGTTTTCAAAGGGCGGATGCGGCTCAAGGGCGACCTTGTCCATGCCAGTTCGCAGGACGATTGGGAAATGCTCG
>QIHU01000179.1 GCA_003231035.1 Acidobacteriota bacterium | reverse complement strand
GCCGTTTCTCGTGGCCACGCGGGCCAACAATCACAGATACCGCCTTTCGGTCACGCAATTCGACTCCAATGTCGCCAATCGGCGATGGAATGCGGATTTTCATGATTTCGGCAGGTTTTTCGTTGGGCTTGTCGTCGCTTTGAGCGACCACTCTAGGGCTCGCAGACATGCTTCAACTATACCATGGCTAAGATCGGCCTCCAGACGGGGCAGCGGGGGTAGAATGTTGCCTTTGGCGAGGCCGTTCGCCGTGTCTGTTTCGTAGGTTGAACGTTAGGTCTTACAGACCACGACTTTAGGGCGGTGAAGGGCTCCTCAATGACGCGCAGAATTCCCATCTCTCGAACCCTACCGCCAGGATGCTGGGTCCACTGTGGCGGTACCCCCCCAGTTTTCGGGGACGCGCCTCGATGAGCACACTCGGCACGGTCTACCAGCACTCGCTCGCACTGCTGACCGACCTCTACCAGCTGACCATGGCGCAGGCCTATTGGCGATCCGGCCTCGCGGCGAGGCGTTCGGTCTTCCATCTTTTCTTCCGGGACAATCCGTTCGGCGGCGGTTTTTCGATCGCCTGCGGTTTGGCGCAAGCGGTGGAGTATCTAGACAGCCTTGCCTTCAACGATGACGACTGCGCCTACCTGGCAACGCTGCGTGGCGCTGACGGTGAGCCGCTGTTCGCCCACGATTTTCTCGTCTACCTCAACGAGCTGCGGCTGGCTTGCGACATCGACGCCGTGGCGGAAGGACCCATGAGCCGCTCCTGCGGGTTACCGGATCGGTCCTCGAAGCGCAGCTGCTGGAAACGCCGCTGCTCAACCTGATCAACTTCCAGACCCTGATCGCCACCAAGGCGGCTCGGGTCTGCGAATCGGCCAACCCCGACTCGGTCCTTGAGTTCGGCTTGCGGCGGGCACAGGGGATCGACGGCGCCCTCTCCGCCTCGCGGGCCGCCTTTGTCGGTGGCTGCGCGGCGACCAGCAACGTGCTCGCCGGCAAGCTCTTCGGGATTCCCGTGCGCGGCACCCACGCGCATAGCTGGGTGATGGCCTTCGGGGACGAACTGGAAGCCTTCGACACCTTCGCCCAGGCGATGCCCAACAACTGCGTCTTCCTGGTGGATACCTACGACACCTTGGAGGGGGTCCACAAAGCGGTCGAGGCGGGCGAGCGGCTACGGGCGCGCGGTCATGAAATGGTCCTACCTCAGCATCGAAGCGCGGCGCATCCTGGATGAAGGGGGCTTTCCCGAGGCGAGAATTTTTGCCAGCAACGATCTAGACGAACACCTGATTCGCAGCCTCAAGCACCAGGGTGCACAGATCTCGGTCTGGGGCGTGGGCACCAAGCTGGCCACGGCCTACGACGACCCCGCGCTGGGCGGCGTCTACAAACTCGCCGCCTTGGAAGATTCCGCCGGCCAGCTCCAGCACAAAGTCAAACTCTCGGAACAGGCGGCCAAGATCTCCAACCCCGGCGTCCAACAAGTGCGCCGCTTCGTCAGCCAGGGCGAATTCATCGGCGACGTGATCTACGACCAAGAAGCTGGAATTGCCGACAGCCCGACCATCATTGACCCCATGGACATGAGCCGGCGCAAGAAGTTCTCCTCAGACACGGCCTACGAAGATCTCTTAGTGCCGATCTTTCGAGCCGGCGACCAAGTCTACGAAGTACCCTCCATACTGGCAGCCCAAGAACGCACCCGCACCCAACTGAGCCGTTTCCACGCCGGCATCAAACGCTTCACCTACCCCCACCAATACCCCGTCGGCCTCGAAGAGCAACTATTCCAGCTCAAGACCAAGCTGGTAC
>QIHU01000352.1 GCA_003231035.1 Acidobacteriota bacterium | reverse complement strand
ACGGTAGCGCCGAGAAGCGGGCGCTGGAACTGGTCGCCTTCGACCTGCAATTGGCCACCCGCGGCACTCTCTGGGCGATCGACCGGTGGCGGCCCGACCTCGTCTTCCACTATTCGCCGATGGCCGATCAAGCGGGCCACGTCTGGACCGCTGTCCTGGATGAGACGCTGCCGGGCCACGATCCGGTTCTTGCGGGCCGGGTCTGGCCCTACTACGCGCGGGTTTTTCACCTGCTCGACCGTTGGCTAGGCGCCATCCGCAGCCACGTCGGGCCGGACACGGTGATTGCCATCGCCAGCGATCACGGAATGGCTGGAGTCCGGCGAGATTTCTTCGCCAATCGAGTGCTCGAGGAGGCCGGCCTTCTGGCGCGTACCGACGACGACCGGATCGACCTGGCGCGCACGGTGGTCTTGATGCCCCGCTTCGGCGATTTCTCGCTCAACGTTAACCTGCGCGGCCTCTGGCGCGGCGGCATCGTGGCGCTGGAGGATCGTGAGACGGTGTTACGCCGTGCCTCCGCCGCGCTCTTGGCGGTGCGCGACCCGGAAACCGGCGCGGCGGTGGTCGAGCGTCTCTTTCGGCCGGACCGAATACCGTCGCTCGGCCTGGGCGGACCTCGCAGCGGCGATCTGTACTTCGATTTGGCACCCGGCTACTACGCGCGCCATGGGCTTTCACCGCGGGCGTTGGTCGATACGGGCAGGCCATGGGGCGGCGGTGAGCACGGCTTCTGGCCCCAGCGTCGCGACATGCACGCCGGGAAAGGGCGTGGCGTCCGGTGTGGAGACGCCCGGAGTGCGCCACATCGACGTGGCCCCAACCCTCTGCGCCCTCCTCGGCATTCCGGCCCCGGCGCAGGCCACCGGGAGGGTGATCGCGGAGGCGATCGAGCACTAACCGTCCAGAAGCTGGTAGAGGAGATCGTCCTGACGCCGAGCGGGTGCTGCCGATCTCCGCGCCGGAGCTCCGCGCAGAGGGCGAGTTGGCGTACCATGCCGTGAGCGGTGTTGGAATGTACGATGAGGTCGCGAAGATGGAGGCTGTGATGATGGATCTGTGGAATCGAGTGTCGGCGCAAGGCGGAGCCGTCGCGTCGAGCGAGCGGGTGGGGCTCGAGGATCCGCTGGGAGTGCTTGAGGGACGTTGGCTCGATTTTGTCGCCTACCTGCCGCGAATCGCGATTGCCCTGCTTATCGTCGCGGTCGCCTGGTGGGCTTCGCGCTTGCTTGCCAGGTTGGAGAGGCCCTACCGCCATTTGTCGATCAACCCACTGGCTCTCAACCTGCTGCGTCAGACGGTGCGGGTGGGGGTTCTGGTCGCGGGCCTGTTGCTCGCCCTCGATGTGCTCGAAGCCACCGCTCTGGTGGGCGCGGTTCTCGGAACCGCCGGGGTGGTCGTCAAGGATCTTGTCGAGAACTACATCGCCGGTGTCTTGCTCTCCCTGAGACAGCCCTTTTCGCCCCTCGACTTTGTCGATGTGGGAGGGCACCAAGGCAAGGTGATGCGCTTGACCAGCCGGGCGACAATCTTGATGACGGCGGACGGCAACCACCTGCGGTTGCCCAACTCTCTCGTTTTCAAGGCGGTGATCACCAACTATTCTCGGGCCCCCAACCGCCGATTCGACTTCCCCGTCGGGGTGGGAGTGGGCGAGGATCTTGCCCTGGTGCAGCAGCTTGGAACGACGGTTCTGGCTGGGATGAATGGAGTGCTCGACGATCCCGGTGTGTTGACCCGGATCGAAGAGCTGGGCGATTCCACCGTGACCCTGCGCTTCTATGGCTGGATCGATCAGCGTAGCCACAGCTTCATGAAGGTGAAGAGCGAGGCGATCCGTCAAGTGAAGGAAGCCTTCGATGGAGCCGGGGTCGAGATGCCGGAAC
>QIHU01000840.1 GCA_003231035.1 Acidobacteriota bacterium | reverse complement strand
GGTACCGAGACTCCGGCGCGCTACCACTGTGGCGACGAAGAACGCCGCGCCCTGGTGCGAGCGCACCCGACGCTCAACGGCATCGACTTCCTGGAGGTGGCCGACCGGGCGGTGGCCGAAGCGGGGGGTGCCGCGGGGCTGCGCCAGCGGTACCTCGCCGTCTACTTCCTGAAAGGGGATCTGCCCGACTTCACCGAAGAGCACGTCCGTATTGAGGGCGGGGTGCGGGTGACGCCGGTTTCCGTGCTCTGGGCGCGGCCGTTGACCGAGGTCGCCGCCACCCCGGACAGCCTGGTGCCGCCGGCCGAGAAGGCGTTGGTGGCCGCTCTCTTCGCCGCGGAGGCGGAGCCAGAACGGGTGGTGGTGGTGCGTACCGACGCGCGCGGCGATTTCTCTACCTACCGGCTAGCGGTCGAGCCCCCGGCCGGCGCCGACTTGGACCCCCGGCTGCTGGCCGTCGATTTCTCGTTCAAGGTGGAGTGTCCCTCCGACTTTGATTGCAAGGCGGTCACCCCCTGCCCGCCGGGCGACGACGCGGGGCCGGCGATCGACTACCTGGCCAAGGACTACAAGAGCTTCCGACGCCTGCTCTTCGACCGGCTCTCGGTGCTCGCCCCCGAGTGGCGCGAGAGGAACCCGGCCGATCTCGGTGTGGCACTGGTCGAACTGATGGCCTACCAGGGCGATCAGCTCTCCTACGCCCAAGACGCGGCCACCACCGAACAATACCTGGGCACCGCTCGGCAGCGGGTTTCGGTACGCCGCCATGTGCGCTTGGTCGATTACTTCTTGCACGAGGGCAGCAACGCCCGCGCCTGGGTCGCCTTCGAGGTTGACGCACCGGTGACCGGTGACCTTGCGCCGCCCGGATCCCGACAACAACATTGCCGGCAACCCGCTGCTCACCCGCGCCCTGGGGCCGGGCACGATCCTGGCGCCGGATCAGCTCAACGCCGCGGTGCGCGCTGGGGCAGTGGTCTTCGAGCCGATGCACGATCTCGACGCCCACCCGCAACTCAACCAGCTGGAGCTCTACCCGTGGAGCGACCGTGAGTGCTGCCTACCGGTCGGCGCCACCCGCGCCACCCTTCGTGGTCCGTTGCCCGAAGAGGAGCTGCGCGCCGGTCGGCTGCTGGCCTTCGAAGAGATCCTCGGCCCGACCACCGGCGAGGCGGCTGACGCCGATCCGGCCAAACGCTGGGTGGTGCGGCTGACCACGGTGACCCACGGGGTGACCGATCCGCTCGACGACACTCCACTGGTCGAGCTCGCCTGGAGTGCCGACGACGCGCCGCCTTTCCCGATCTGCCTTTCGGCGCGGACCGACGACGAGCACGGCGCCCGCTACGTCGAAGGCATCTCGGTGGCGCGGGCCAACCTACTGCTCGCCGACCACGGTCGCACCGTGGCCGGTTCCAGCCTCGGCCCGGTGGCGGCGGCCGGGGTGGGCGAGGGCGAGGCGGCCGGGCCCTTCCGCCCGGCGCTGCCCGAGCCGGCGATCACCTTCGCCGTACCGTTGGCCGAGGACTTCCGCCAAGCCGATCCAGACCCGGAAGCGATCA
>QIHU01000808.1 GCA_003231035.1 Acidobacteriota bacterium | reverse complement strand
CCACGCAGGATGACCACTTCGAGCTTTACCCTTCCTTCTCCCGTGACGGACGTTCGGTCGTCTACATCGGTTGGGATGACGGCCAGCTCGGTACCGTCCGCGTCGCCCCGGCTAGCGGCGGCGAGGGGCGGGTGGTCACCGGCAAGCCGGGCCACTACGTGGAGCCGGTCTTTAGCCCGGATGGCGAGAGCATTGCCTACCGTCGCATAGGCGGTGGTTTCCTACGCTCCCCCACCTATTCGCGCGATCAAGGTGTCTACCTGATCCCATCGGCGGGCGGCGACGCGCGACTGGTCAGCGAAGAGGGGGTCGATCCGCACTTCGGCGACCGCGACAACCGGCTCTTCTTGATCACCTTCGCGGCCGAGGGCAAGCGTGTCCTCAAGAGCGTGGAACTGAGGGCCAATGGCGAGGAACGAAGCTGGTTCACCAGCGACACCGCCAGCGAAATGCGGGTCTCTCCCGACGGAAAATGGGTCGCCTTCAGCGAACGGTTCAACGCCTACGTGGCCCCCTTCGTGCGCGGCAGCAAACCGCTCACCCTTGGCCCCAAGGGCTCCGCCGTGCCCCTGACCCAAGTCTCCCGCGACGCCGGTGAGTACATCCACTGGTCGGGCGATAGCCAGGCGCTGCACTGGGCGCTGGGTCCCGAGCTCTTCACCCGCAAGCTCAGCGAGGCCTTCTCTTTCATCGAAGGGGCGCCGGAAGAGCTCCCCGAACCGGCCGCCGCGGGTACCCGCATTGGGTTCAGCGCCAAGAGTGACCTCCCGGAGGGTTCGGTCATTGCCTTGGTCGGAGCGCGGCTGGTGACCATGAAGGGGGATGAGGTGATCGACAACGGCACGATCGTGGTGCGCGACAACCGGATTGCGGATTGCCGCCATCGGCCCGGTTTCTGAGGTGACCGTCCCCGAGGGGGCGACGACGATCGAGCTCCGCGGCAAGACGATCACCCCCGGCCTAGTCGACGTCCATTGGCACGGAGCCTTCGGCACCGCCGAGATCGTCCCCGAGGAGAACTGGGGCAACTACGCCAGCCTCGCCTTCGGGGTCACCACCATCCACGATCCTTCGAGCGACACCAGCACCACCTTCGCCGCCAGCGAGATGCAGCGCGCGGGAGTGATCGTCGGACCGCGCATTTACTCCACCGGAACCATCCTCTACGGTGCCAAGGCCCCCTTCAAGGCGGAGATCGACAGCCTCGACGACGCCCTTTCGCACCTACGGCGGATGAAAGCGGTTGGCGCGATTTCGGTCAAGAGTTACAACCAACCCCGCCGCGACCAGCGCCAGCAGGTGATCGCCGCCGCCCGCGAGTTGGAGTTGATGGTGCTCCCCGAGGGCGGCTCGCTCTTCCAACACAACATGACCATGGTGGTCGACGGTCACACCGGAATTGAGCATTCGCTCCCAGTGCCCGCGATCTACGACGACGTGATCCAACTGTGGAGCGGCACCGAGGTGGGCTACACCCCGACCTTGGTCGTCGGCTATGGCGGCATGTGGGGCGAGAACTACTGGTACGCCACCACCGATGTCTGGGCCAACGAACGGCTGCTGAGCTTCGTCCCGCGCGAGTTTGTCGATCCCCGCGCCCGACGCCAAGTGCACGTCCCTGAAGAGGAGTGGAACCACTTCCTCAACGCCCGCGTCGCCCGCCAACTGCACGACGCCGGAGTCGGCGTCCAGATCGGCGCCCACGGGCAGCGCGAAGGCTTGGCCGCCCACTGGGAGCTATGGATGCTCGAACA
>QIHU01000231.1 GCA_003231035.1 Acidobacteriota bacterium | reverse complement strand
CGAGTTGCCGCCACAACGCCAAGGCTCGCTCATAGCTGGCCACGGACGACGAAAAGTCCTCCCGTTCGTCCTCAAGACCGCCCAGAAAGAGCCAAGTCCAAGCTTCACGCTGCTTTTCCCGCAAGGCGCGCCAGTCGCCGAGGGCTTGGCGAAGCTTGACCGCCGCCCGCTCTCTGGCCTGGTCACTCCCCTCTCGATAGAAGCGGCCGGCATCGCTGAGCGCGCCCTCGGCGCGCAGCCGCAACCGATCCGTGGTGGTTACCGCGGGCAACTCCTCAAGCAGGACCTGGTAGCGGCCAGCCGGAGCGTCCCGCTGGTCGCAGCGAACCTCTACCGCGTAGTGACCGGTGATCGCGGGGGTCAGGAGAAGCGATTCGGCTCCCGCGCGTCCGAGCGGACTGTCGACGGCGAGAAGACTCTGCCCCTGAGGGTTTCTTACCTCCACCACCACGTTGATACCGAGCTGCTCGACCCGGAGGAGCCAGTGCTTCCCCGCCGCCAGCTCAGCTTCGAAGCGGTCCCTGCCACCGGCCTCCAGCGCTCGCTCGATCGGGGCACCCGGCCTCAGCAGGATGCCTTCTGGAACACCCTCGGCGACGGCCGCGGGAGCCGCCAGGAGAAGCGCCATCGCTGCCAGCGAGCACACGGAAACCCATAGCCTCTCGGCGAGGCACTCACCCAAACGAACGAGCCAGCGGCGACCAAGGCGATCATTGTGAGAAGGCACTTTAGATCAGGATAGCACCCTAAAATCTGGCTTCGCCGCTCCTCTTCTCAGCTTTTCTTCCGGCGTGGTGGGAGGTTTCGCTCTCCATCCTCACTCCCGATGTAGATCCGCGAAACCAAACCCAAAGACAACCCAAAAAGGAGCACCCCCTCGACCGCCGCACAGCTCGAACGGCAAGAAGAGATGGCCGCCAACCAGGACACCGCCAAGAAGATCATTTGGTCTGAATCCAGGACGATCCTCGGAGTCACGGTCAACGCCAGAATGCTCTATCTCAGCGGGAGGTTCTACTTCGAAGGCGATGGCTCAGGGTATGGCCAAACCATCAAACCCTACCGCCATCAAGTCTCAAAAGACATGGACTGGGCCGGAGTCATAGACCGGATCAACAATAACGATATCCATCTCCACATCCGAATCCGCAACTGGAAGGTCGCGGCAGGGGTATTGACTTGCGATCTTAACCTGTGGGGCGCGTACGGCCATCGCCCCTGGGCCCCTCCTGGCGGTGTCCACTTCAAGGTGCGAGGTCGTTTGGCCGGTTTCGCATCCGCGACTGAAGAACTCGAATTCTTCGGCCAAGAGCTCGGGGCGATCCTCGAGCAACGAGGGCTGCTGGGCGAAGCAGATCCGTCGCCGGCTGCCAACTAGCCCTTCCTAGTAATCGACCGCCAGTCCTCGAAGATCATCCGATCTTCGAGGACTGTGTGCGTCTGCCCTTCTCAATCCCAGGACTAGGCCAGTCCGCTCTTCCGCCCCGTGAGAACTCGCAAGCCGGCCACGGCACCAACTCTGGATGAGAGATCTGAGAATGCTTTTTCGCGTTCCTTGGATAGAGGCTACTCAGCGTGAGTCGCCACGAAAAGAACCGCGCCGCTGAGTCGAAGGGAGAATGAGAATGGCGCCGCGCGCGTCAGCTCTTCTCCCTCGGCCAGCACCCCACTCAAAGGAGTTTCGCCAATGAGAAAGTATCTACTGTGGACCG
>QIHU01000717.1 GCA_003231035.1 Acidobacteriota bacterium | reverse complement strand
GGCAGGTTGGTGCCCACGACGCCTCCGGTAAAGACATTGAAGCCGTCGGCCACCAGGGTCGAGCCGGCGCCGAAGGCGGCGCGCAGGGTGGCCGCGTCGGTGATGCCGGCGGCGATTTGCGCCAGCAGGTTCTGGGGGTCGTAGACCCGCAGTTGCGCCGAGCCATCGACCCCGCCGCAGCCCATGAAGAGGCGGCCATGGGGATCCAAGGCCACGGCGTTGACCTGCAGGCCGTTGCTGCCCGGCGGACCGATCCCGGGGCAGCGGAAGGCGAGGCCCCCCGGCACCGCGTTGACCGGGTTGCGCGGGTCGCGCGCGTCGAGCACGAAGAGGCCCTCCGAGCCGGCGGCGACGAAGAGATAGCTGCCCAAACGGACGACCTCGCGCACCGTGGTGAAGGGGTGATGGCCGACGAGCGTGGAGCTGGCGACTTTGAATTCAAGGTCGAGGGTCTCGCCCCAGGATTCGCCGGCCGGGTCGGCGAGCTCGGGGCCGAGGTGCAGCGTGTAGCGCTCGCCAGCTCGCCAAGCCGGCCGTGGGCTGATGCGCACCGCGCCCCGGCCGTCGATGTTTTCAATCAGAGGTTCCATCGAGTTACCCAGCGCGTCGCGCACTTCCAAGCCGGCAAAGCCCGCCGCCAGAGCCTCGCTGAAGGTCAGTTCCAGAACGGCTTGCGGCGCCACCACGGCACCGAGGGCCAGCAGGTAGCGGCGGCCGGCGACGGTGGCCGGGGCGCTTAGGCTGAAGGCGCCGGCAGGGTCGGTGCGCACCCCCAGATCGACCCCGTCGTCGAGCCCTAGCAGGCGCACTTCCACATCGCCCGCCGCCGACGACGCGGCACCGGTGACCACCAGGCCACCACCGGCCAGCGGCGTCGCGTCGATCTGGGAGCGGTGAAGGCCAGGATGCGCAATGGCCGCCCCAGAAGCGGCACCGGGGCCAGCGAGTCGGCGAAGGGGTTGGGGGTGATGAGCGGAATGTCGCCCGTGCCGCCGATCACCGCCGGGGGCAGCGGGAAGGTGTCGCTGAAGACTTCGTAACCGGTTGAAAGGTCGTAGACGGTGAGCGGGAAGTCTTGCCCCAGCAGACTCGGGATCCACAGGGCGTTGGCCGAGAGCAGGTCGGCGATCAGGGCGTTGAAGGCACCGATCACGCCGTTAACGCCGGTGGTCATGCCGACGTCGAAGTCCCAGGCCAAGGAGGCGGCGATCACCCCGAGCTGGCTTTGGCTGGCCACTTGGTACTGGCCGGGGATGCTGGCGTCGGGGGTGAAGAATTGGATCGGACCACCGAAGATCGACGAGACGTTGGCCTTGGTCAAGGCGAGCGGTCCGGGGAGGGCGCCGAGGTGGCCAGCACCGCGCTGGTCAAGCGGCCCTCTTCGACCCGCATCAGGGTCATCATCATCCACTTGGGCTCGCCTAGAAAATCCACCTTGCGGTTGAGCAGCAGGACGTCGCCAGCCCCGGGCGGCTGGCGAGGCCCGAGGGCACGGGCAGGGTCACGCCCACCCGTTTTCTCGCCTGCTGGCCACCGAAGTCGAGGTTGAAGGCGGCGATGGGTTGGGTGTTTTCAACCGGGGGCGCCGGGGGATTGGCCACCGAGGAGGCGTCCATTTCGACTCGCACCCAGGTGGCCTCCTCGAAGGTCGCCGCCGCCAGAACCACGCCCATGCCTTCGACGGTCGAGAAGGTGGCTGCCTCGGCGCCGATCCACGCCGCCTTCTTGTCGGGGGACATGTAGGGGCCCAGT
>QIHU01000182.1 GCA_003231035.1 Acidobacteriota bacterium | reverse complement strand
ATGACGCCGCTCGCCGCGGTGCGCTCCGCCGGCCAAAATCTCGCCGACGGGGTGGTGGTGGAGCCACCGCAGGTGCGGCGCTATGGCAGCTTGATCGAGAAGGAAGGGCGGCGACTCTCGGTGATGGTTAGCGAGATCTTGGATCTCGCTGGGATGCAGGCGGGCGGTAAACAGTACGCACTGCGGCCGGTGCGCCCTGAAGAGGTGATCGAGGCGGCGCTTCTCGCCAGCCGCCCGGCGCTCGAACAGGCCCGGTTTGAGGTCGAAACCGAGGTTGGGTCTGGGATGGGGCGGCTGCTGCCGAGGGTGCAAGCGGATGAGAACGGCCTGGTTCGAGCACTCGAGAACCTGATAGGCAACGCCCTCAAGCATGCCCGAGAGGGTCGGTGGTTAGCTCTGCGGGGCCGAGAGGTGGACGGAGGAGTGGAGTTTTCGGTCGAGGATCGCGGCCCCGGTATCGCCGACGCGGATCGGGCACGGATTTTCGAGCCCTTCGTTCGTGGCCGAAAGCTCGCCGGCAGCAATGTCGTGGGCGCCGGTTTGGGGCTGAACCTAGTCCGCCGCCTGGCCGAAGCACACCATGGGCGAATCGACGTCGAGAACCGATCGGGTGGAGGGGCGATATTCCGACTGTGGTTGCCAGCGGCCACCGAAGAGTCCGGGGAGTCCGGGGGAGCACCTTGAGCACCTCGGCGACACTGAGCAAAGGGCGAATTCTGCTGGTCGAAGACGAGCCCAGCCTGATCTTGACCCTGA
This sequence comes from Acidobacteriota bacterium, assembly GCA_003231035.1. Taxonomy (GTDB): domain Bacteria; phylum Acidobacteriota; class Thermoanaerobaculia; order Multivoradales; family SZUA-115; genus SZUA-115. The sequence goes on along the minus strand of QIHU01000182.1, from coordinate 1,009 downwards.
GCGATCGGTTGCTCAGCGAAGGGTACGAAGTGGAGTCCGCCACCGACGGTCAGACCGGGCAAGAACGGGCGGTCAGCGAACCCTTCGATCTGATTCTTCTAGACGTCATGTTGCCGGGCAAGGATGGCTTCGACGTGTGCCGCGACGTGCGCGGCCTCGGTGTGGAAACGCCCATCCTGATGCTCACGGCGCGCGGCCAGGTGGTCGACAAAGTGGTCGGCCTCTGGTCGGCCTCAAACTGGGTGCGGACGACTACTTGACCAAACCCTTCGAGATGATGGAACTGCTGGCGCGGATCGAATCGCTGTTGCGCCGCGGTAAACGTTCGGCCGTTCCCGCTCTCGGCGGCTACGCCTTTGGCGGTGTGCGGATCGACTTTCGCAAGGCCGAAGTGATCGCCAACGGCGAGGCGCTCGATCTCTCGGCCCTCGAATACAAGCTCTTGCGCTATTTCGTCGACCACCGCGGCGCCGTTCTCTCCCGCGATCAACTCCTCGACGAAGTCTGGGGCTACGAGACCGAGGTCTACACCCGGACGGTGGACGTGCACGTTGCCGCCCTGCGCCAAAAAATTGAGCCCAACCCCGCCAAACCCGAGTTCATCGTCACCGTGTGGGGGCGGGGGTACAAGTTTTTGGGTTAGGTGGTCCCCTCAGTGTTGCAGACACTGGAGCCTGAAGTCGTGGCCTGTATGTGCAACTATTCCCGTGAGAATGAGGAGCGTCGCGGCGCTCTGAGCCGCTGCCCCTCGTTGGGGAGTTTCGGCAAGAACGACGCTTCTTGCCGGAACGGGGGCTGCGCGACAGCCCCCATAGATCAGAAGGGTGGGGGGTGGGTGGCCAAGTTTTTGGGTTAGGCTCCGGCTACATTCTGGTCTCTACATTCTGATCTTGAGGTGACGATGAAGTCCGAGAAGCTCGGCCTGCTTGAACGGTTTGCTCTCCATCGCCCCGAGCTGCGCGCATGGGCGCTCTACGACTGGGCCAACTCGGCCTTTATCCTGGTCATT
>QIHU01000158.1 GCA_003231035.1 Acidobacteriota bacterium | reverse complement strand
AATCGAGTTCGGCGATCTTACGCTGCGCACCGAGTCGCTTCCCGAGCAGGGTACGCCCTTCGATCTGGCGCTCACCGCGGCGCGGCTGCCCGCCCGCGGCGAGGCGGAGAGGGGAGCTGGCCAAGATGAGGAGCTCGGTCTGGCTCTCCAGTACAGCAGCGATCTCTACGATCCGGCCACCGCCGAGCGCATGTTGGGCCACTACGCCACCCTGCTGAGGGCCTTGGTCACCGACCTCGCGGCGGGAGGCCGAGGGGCCCTGGCGCGGCTGCCGCTCCTCTCGCTGGCCGAACGGGGTCAGCTGCTTTCAGACTGGGCGATGCCGGCGACTCTGACGGAGAGCTTGGCAACGCCGACCACGACCCTGGTCGACCTGGTGGCCGCCTCCACCCTGCGCGCTCCAGACCGCCCGGCGGTGGTTTCCTTGGCGGGAAGTCTGACCTTCGCCCAGCTCGACGAGCGGAGCAACCGGCTGGCGCAGGCGTTGCGGCTGCTCGGGGTTGGCAGGCAGGAGAGGGTCGCGGTGATGCTGCCGCGCACTCCAGATCTGATCGTCGCCCTCCTCGCGGTACTCAAGGCGGGAGCCGCCTATGCCCCGATCGACCCCAACTATCCAGCCGAGCGGCGTCGCTTCATCCTGGAGGACTGCCGGCCAAGGGTTCTGGTTAGCCACAGCTCGCTGCGTGATTTGGTGCCCGCGAACGGTCGCCAAGAGAATTTCCTTATCGATGCCAAAGTCGACCACCTTGCCCAACTTCCCAGCGTCGCGCCAGGGGCGGCGGCCGGCAGCGGTAACCTGGCCTACCTGATCTACACCTCGGGTTCGACCGGTAGGCCCAAGGGAGTGGCCATCGAGCACGCCAGCGCGGTGGCGATGGTCCGCTGGGCGCGGACGATTTTCAACTCGGCCGAGCTGGCTGGAGTGCTCGCCGCGACCTCGGTCTGCTTCGATCTCTCGATCTTCGAGATCTTTCCTCCCCTTGGCCAGCGCCGGGACCTTGATTCTGGTCGACGACGCCTTGGTTCTGACCTCGCCACGGGCCGAGGAGGTGGCGGCGCTGGCACCGTTGACTTTGATCAACACCGTGCCCTCGGCGATTGCGCTCCTCGAAGAGCAAGCGGCGATCCCAGAGACAGTGGTGACGGTGAATCTGGCCGGCGAACCGCTGAAGGGAGAGCTGGTACGGAGAATCCACGCCAGGGTTCCGACCCTGCGCCGAGTGCTGAACCTGTATGGACCCTCCGAAGTGGTCGAGCGAGGAGGAGGGAGCGCGGGCGCGGCTCGACAACGGCGAGGAGCCGACCATCGGGGTGCCGATCGCCAACAGCCGGGGCTACGTCCTTGACGGCAAACTGCGCCCGCTGCCGATCGCCGTTCCGGGGTTGCTCTACCTGGGCGGCGCTGGACTGGCGCGCGGTTACTTCGACCGGCCGGCCTTGACCGCCGAGCGCTGGCTGCCGGATCCCTTCGCCGGGGAGGCGGCGGGTAGCGAGCCCGGCGGCCGCCTCTACGCCACCGGCGACCTGGTGCGCTGGTTGCCCCACGGCGAACTCGAGTTTCTCGGTCGGGCCGACCATCAAGTCAAGATTCGCGGCTTCCGCATCGAGTTGGGCGAAATCGAGGTGGCGCTGGCCGCCCACG
>QIHU01000007.1 GCA_003231035.1 Acidobacteriota bacterium | reverse complement strand
GACTTCGACCGCCGCATGGCGGTCGCCGAAAGCGATCTACAGGTGGCCGGCGCCGAGTACTTCTTCGAGGCCTGGTACATCGTGCGCGACGACATCGACATCTTCAACACCATGGGCTACCGGCAGGTGCAACCGCAACTCTCCGGCAGTACCTGGAGTTTCTCCCTCCTCACCCCCCTCATCGAAGGCCCCGTCCTCAACCGCTGGGTCGATCCGGCGCTCCCCGACCCCGGCACCCAGACGATCGCTCTGGACACCGGCGCAGGTCACTTGCAGCTGTCGGTACGCACCGAAGATCTGGGCGGCGGTCTCTTCCGTTACGAGTACGCCCTGATGAACTACGACTTCGACAGCCAGCTCTCCTCCTTCAAGATTCCGCTGACCGCCAGCCCTGACCGCATAGGCTTCGATCCCGGCGAAGGTGCCACCACCACCGACCTAGAATTCGCCGACGCCGACGTCGACCCCAGCAACGACTGGACCGTGGTCGTCGACGCCGACAGCATCACCTGGCTAGCCCCGAACCTCGACGCCGGTCACGACTGGGGTCGGCTCTACCGCTTCGGAGTGACCGTCAACGCTCCACCCATCACCGGCGATGCGACCTACACCATCATGGAAGGAATCGGCGGCTTCGGCACCCTAGAAACGCTAGTCCCCGGCAGCCAAGACATCTTCCAAGACGGTTTCGAGAGTGGCGGCACAGGCGCCTGGTCGAGCGCCACCAACTAGTCAAGGCCAGTAGGCGAATAGGCGAAGGACCGAGCCGAGAGCCGGAGGTGCGAGGCTTCCCCACACACCCACCCAAGCCGCTCTATACCTCCGCGAGGTTCCCCTTCCGCGTCAACCACCGCTTCCGATCCGGCGCGCGCCCCTTGGCCAGCAACATATCGAGCATCTTCATCGCTTCCCCGGGTGACTCCAGCGTCAACTGGACCAGGCGGCGGGTTTCCGGGGCCATGGTCGTCTCGCGCAACTGCGAAGGATTCATTTCACCCAACCCTTTGAAGCGCTGCACGTTGACCTTGCCCTTGAGCTTCTTCTCCTCGATACGACGCAGGATCACCGCCTGCTCGCCATCGTCCAAGGCGTAAAAGACCTTCTTGCCGACATCGATGCGGTAGAGCGGCGGCATGGCGACGTAGACCCGACCTTCTCGGATCAAGGCCGGGAAGTGGCGTAGGAAGAGGGCGCAGAGGAGCGAGGCGATATGGGCGCCGTCCGAGTCGGCGTCGGCGAGAATGCAGACCTTGCCGTAGCGCAGCCCCTTGAGGTCGTCCGAGCCGGGGTCGACGCCGACGGCGACGGCGATATCGTGCACCTCTTGCGAGCCGAGCACCTGTGTGGATTCGACCTCCCAAGTGTTCAAGATCTTGCCGCGCAGAGGCAGAATGGCCTGGAACTCGCGGCTGCGCGCCTGCTTGGCCGAGCCGCCGGCCGAGTCACCCTCGACCAGGAAGAGCTCGGTGCGATCGAGCACACCGCTGGTGCAGTCGGCCAGTTTTCCCGGTAGGGCCGGCCCCGAGGTCACCCTCTTGCGCTTGACCTTCTTACCCGCCTTGAGCCGCGCCGTGGCGCTGTCGATGGCCAGAGCAGCGATGATCTCGGCTTCCTCCGTGTGCTGATTCAGCCACAAGCTGAAGCCATCCTTGGTGGCCGAAGAGACGAAACCGCTGGCTTCGCGCGAGGCCAGCCGTTCTTTGGTTTGACCCGTAAAAAGCGGCTCGTGGAGGCGGGCCGAGAGGATGAAGCAACAACGGTTCCACACATCTTCCGGCGCGATCTTGACCCCGCGCGGCAGGAGCCCGCGGAACTCGCAGAACT
>QIHU01000585.1 GCA_003231035.1 Acidobacteriota bacterium | reverse complement strand
TTCTGTTGACCATCGGGGCCTATCGCGGCGGGCAGCAGCGACCAGCGAAAGTGCTGGGTAGCGATGCTGACCAGATGGCTGTCTAGCAAGGGACTGGATCAGACTGGCAACGTGCTGACACTCGATTCATTCGAAGCCCAGCCGAGCGACGATTCGGTTGAGTTCGCTGAGCAGATCGCTCCTCGCGAGAGCCTGCTCTAGCAACCCCAAGAACCTTCGAGTCCGTTCCAAATCGAGGTCGGCACGGCGTCCCCTGAGAATTCCCTCTACATCCGTGAGGTCCTTCGGGCGACCTGCCAAGATCTTGGTAACCAGCAAATCCTCCGGAGCGATCACCGGTACCTCGACACCACCGAGGTCTACAGATCGCGCACCATCGAGAAACTCTGCTTCAAGCCCAGGACCGGCAATCACCAGATCGACGGGAAATCCGCTTTGCTGATGAACCATTGGCAACACCCGGCTGCGCTCCACCACTGTTGCGAGGTTCTCCGTTCGCGATTCAAACCCTTCCCTGCGTAACCCTTCGATCAACCGCTGAACATCGCTCAGCGAGATCTCCACAGTGAGGTCTATATCGGTGGTCAACCGTGGGTTACCGTAGGCCAAGACTGCCTGAGCACCGAACAAATACCATCGCGCACCCTCGCGAGAGCGCTTGGAGGACCTCAGTGAAGGGAGTCTTGGGTGACACTGCGAAGTTGTTCACTAAGCCGAACATGGGCCTTGAAGTCAGCTGCTCGATCTGCTGCCGTGGGCCAGTCTGGCTGGACGGCTAGGACGTGCTTACGCAGCTCATCCGCGACTCGTACTCCTTCTCCGTCACCAAGGCTGCGCTTACGCCTTCTCCAGTAGGCGGCGTCGATCTCCGCAAGGTCGGCATGGGAACGGTGGGCAAACTCGATTAGATCCCGCTTCAGCATTGCCTTCGATCCTAGCAGCTCGCTGATCCCAGAAGAGGTACGAGGTTGGGGGCACCTCATCGAACCCGCGGCACCAGCCGCGGGACCGCTGCCAGGTAGGCCTCGTGCTCGGCGCCGAAGCGGCCAACGGGTGGATGAGAAACCAATAGAGGATGGCGGCCGGGAAGACGGCCATCATAATCGCCGCTAACCAATAGGCTACGTTGTCCAACCTGTTTCGCTTTGCTCTGCTTCAGCGTCCTCGCTACGGCGTCCCTACCAGCACGAAGCTCGCCCAGTAGCGCGGATGGGCATAGGCGAGGGGACGCTGGCTAAAGACGAGTTGCGCGGTGCCGCGTTGGGTGAAGAGTTCGCGACGAGCATCGCGCAGAGCGCTGGCGCGGTCAAGGCCGCGGGCCACACCGCGATAGAAGGCTTCCATGAGGATCGGGGTGGAGCGGTCGTCCACGTCCCGCAGCGAGACCAAGACCGACGACGCGCCCGCATGCAGGAAGGCACGACTGAGCCCCACGATGCCTTCGCCGCGCTGCAAGGAGCCACGACCGGTTCGGCAGGCGGAGAGAGTCACTAGGTCGGCGCGCAAATCCATATCGAGCACCTCGTGAGCCTGTAACAGGCCATCGTCCCGGCCACCGGGGCGCAGCAAGAGGCCGGAACTCATCGGTAGATCGTCGCGCACCGCGGCAAGATCGGGTGGCAGAACGAACTCCGGCGCGGCGTGGGCCAGCACCAGACTCTTGGCACAAAACGGCTCCGGCGGTGGAAATGGATCGCAACCCACGGCGGATCGCGGCACGGCCAAAGC
>QIHU01000246.1 GCA_003231035.1 Acidobacteriota bacterium | reverse complement strand
TCACAGCTTGTCACAGCTCTCCGAGAACGTAGCGCCGATTGGGGTCGGTACGGCCAGCCCCCTTCTCTTGGAACAGGCCCTTGTCGACCAAACCCCTTAAGTCCCGTTGCAGGCTGCGGCGGCTAACGCTAGGGAAAAGAGCTTCCAACTCACCCACGGACAGGCGTCCATTCGCTAGAACGTGATCCAAGGCTGCGGCCTGGCGTTCATTCAACCCCCGATCGACAACCACCAGATCCGTCCGTATCGCGATCTCACCCCGAGATTTAACCTCGGCAATCTGCGTGGCGAGCCCCACCACAAAGTAGGTCAACCAGTGGGTCAAGTCCATCTCCTCTTCGCGCACCGTCTGGAGCGCTCGGTAGAAGGCTGAGCGATCCCGGTCGTAGTACTCGCTGAGGATGAAAAGCCGTTTGAAGTCGTAGCCCGCACGATAGAGGCAAAGCGTTGAAAGCAAACGGGAGGTGCGCCCGTTGCCGTCCAAAAAAGGGTGAATATGCACTAGCTGAAACTGCGCAATGCCGGCGATCAGCACTGGGTGAACTTCTTCTTCGTCTCGCAACCAAGCCACCAAGTCTCGCATCGCGGGTGCCACGCTCTCGGGCGATGGTGGAGTGTAGATCACCTCACGCGTTCGGCTATTGACCACGAGATTCTGGACCCGCTCGCTGGGAGCCAATCACTTCGGGGAGCCACCACCCTTGGCCAGTCGGAGCCGCCCTCGTGGTTGGCCCAGCGTAGGGGGGCGAAGCGGGCGCCGGTGGTAGCCCCATTTCCGGATTGGCGGCTCAGCTGCCGGTAGATTGCCGAGGCTGAGAGTACTCCTTCGTTGCCCTCTAGAATCTCGATCAGGTTGGCGCTGAAGATCGAGTGTTTCTTGCCGGACGCGACCGGGTGCAGTTGGCCCGAGGTGAGGACCAGCCGGGTGGTCTTACCCAGCATGCTCTTCATGTATTCGCGCTGGCGTTTCGGGCTCAGCCCGCGCGGCAGGCTGGAGATCGAGGAGCGGGTCAGGGTCGTTTGGTAGGCGGCGTCGGCGACGACCAGGGCGTGCTTGGCCGAGATCAGTTGGAGGTGATCGCTCAGCACCTGGTTGGAGATCCAGTTCACCCGGCTCACCGGATCGGCGTCGACCGGTTGCCACCAGCCGCGTTGCCGCGCCTCGTCGCGCTGGCTATGGCCGGCGTAGAAGACCAGGAGGTTGTCGGCGTCGGTCAGCTCCTCGCGCAGTTTGTTGAGGGCGGTCATGATCTGGTATCGGGTGGCGTCGAGTAGGAGACGAACGGTGAAGTTGTACTTGGTCTCTAGCAGGCGGGCCATGGCGCGGGCGTCGGCGGTCGCGGTGTCGATCTCGGCTAGCTTGCGGTAGGCGCCGTTGCCGATCACCAGGGCGTGGTAAGGGCCGAAATCGAGTCCCGGGAGGGGGCCGCCCGCGCTACCATCTTGGGCCGGCGTCGTCTTGAGTTGTTCGATCTGCCGTTCGAGCTGGGCCAATCTCTGCTGCGAGCGCGAGACCGATTGGTAGCGCTTGTTCAGCTCGCGCCGCAAGTCGTCGACCACCTCGGTGAGCCGCACCTGTTCTTGCCGCTTGGACGTTTGTAGGGTCTGTTCGGTTTTTCGCGCCTCCTCAAGCTGCGTCTGGAGCTTCCCGAGCTGCTTCTCGAGCTGCTTGATCTCCTCTTTGCGACCTACGAGATCCTCCTGAACCTGGCGCAGCTCGTCGAGTTCCGAGCTCTCCAAGAGCACGAACTCTTCCGGCAAGCCGGCCGCCTCGCGGTACCAGTTCAAGGCCGCGACCGCGTCC
>QIHU01000529.1 GCA_003231035.1 Acidobacteriota bacterium | reverse complement strand
AGGATCCGGCCGTCGTCCCGAGCGATCGCCATCACCACGAACTCGTAGCGCCGGGTGACCGCGAGATTGTTGTGCGCTCCCTCCGGCTCGGTCGCGCTCGGCTCGACCGGGCCGCCGTAGGGTATGGCGGCGGTCACGAAAAGCCGATCGCCCCAGACTACCGGGGTCGAATGGCCCGTGCCCGGCAGCGCCACCTTCCAGCGCAGGTTCTTCTTCTCGCTCCATTCGAGCGGTGGATTAGCGCGCGGCGCGACGCCGGTGGTGAGAGGACCGCGCCATTGCGGCCAACCGTGCTCTGCGTCTGCGGTCAGCCGATCCGCTGGAAGCGCGTGCGCCAGCGGTGCAAGGCAACAGGCCGCGACGAGAAGAGTAGAAAGTCTCATGCTCACGATGATCCCCATCGGCTGGACTCTAACATTGCTTTTGGCTGGCGGTGGTGGAGGTCACGCGTCGCCTTGGTCCCTGACGTCAACTACTTTTGAGCAGTTCTAGTTGTTGCTGCGCAGCTGGGGGATGATCGCTCCGGTAGCGTTTCGCCTCCGCGGGGCGGCCCCATGCCTCATAGAGTTCGGCGACGCGGCCCGAACGGCCCAGCGTTTTCGCCGCTCGATTCTCTCCACCGTCTGGCGGTGGTGATGCCGATCGGTAGCGCACCCTCTCTCGCTTGAAGGGCGAGAGCCAGCCGCACCGCCTGAACTGGTCGATCGAACGCCACCAACCGGCCGTCGGAGGAGGTCACTGCCCGCATGCGATTTCAGTAGGTACGTGTAGGAGGGCCGATCGCGAGGAGAGTCCGAACCACCGGTGTTCGCCGTCGGTTGGTGGCGGCGATCAGCCGATAGCCGCTGCGCGCCACGGTCTGGATAGAGCGCGGACTCCGGGCGTCGTCACCGAAGCTCTGGCTCAAAGCTCCAATCGCCAATTTTGAGCCCGTCCGTCATTTCCTTATGTACACACAACTCCCGCAAGAGTAGCACGGCAGCGTAGTAATTCGATCGACCAGTACCTCGTAACCCGTTGAAAAGAGGGCACTTCTGGCGTCCAGACAAGTTCCAGATAGAGCCGAGAGGCCGCCCAGAGGACGTGTGGCCATGGTCTGCGGTTTGATGGCGCTGTCAGCCCGAGAGCGTCTCTGGGCTATCGCGAAACGACGCGGCGCTACCGTCGCGCAAGAATCAAGGAGTGAGCCATGACCATGCAATTGAAGAGCCATGAAGAGTCCAAGAGGGAAACGAGTTGGCAGGGATACACTGGAAGGGCACTGGGGCGACGAGCCGTAGTCTTCGGCCTCGCGGTCTTGTTCGCAGTGGTGTTCAACGGCGCCGCGAAGTCTGAGGGGCTATTGCAACCGGCGAGCGAACCGCTGAACTTGCTCAAACCACTCGGCGATGTTGGCACTTCAGACTTCGCGGTGCGAACGCGCATAGTGCGCGCCAACCTCGACATCTTGCGCCAGCTGACCAGCCGGCCGCGCGGGGATCGAAAGGTAACGCTCAACCTTTTCGACGACACCGAGTTGGAAGTGGCCACCCTCAGCATCGAGGGGTGTGAGCGCGGAATCTGCAGCTGGCGCGGCAGCGTCCAGGCCGAGTTCATCGGCGAAGTTCAGATCTCGGCCTCGGAAGTCGGAATGTTCGGCACCGTGCGGATCGACCATCAAGTCTTCGAAATCAAGCCGCTCGGCAACGGCCTCAGCCGAGTCACCGAAATCGATGTGACGCGGTTTCCAGAAGAGGCGGAGCCGATCGAGGTCTATTTTGAGCCCTGGCAAGTTGCGGCCGCCGCGGGTTCGGGCGAAGCGGCTAGTAAAGCCGCCTCCGGTGAGACGACGATCAAAGTTCTAGTGCTGTTTCCCAAGGAGCAAGCCAATCCC
>QIHU01000163.1 GCA_003231035.1 Acidobacteriota bacterium | reverse complement strand
CGGCTGCGACCCGCGCTGGTCCACCACGCCTATGTGGCCTGCGGTGGCCACGACGAAGGCCGGGCGATCCCGCTGGCTCTGGCCACCGAGTTGCTCCACACCTACCTGCTGATCCACGACGACATCATGGATCACGCCCAGGTGCGGCGCGGCCGGCCGGCGGCGCACGTGCGCTTCGCGCGGCAGCATCGCGCGGCGGGCTTTCGTGGAGATAGCACTGACTACGGGCGCACCATGGCGATTCTCGCTGGGGATTTGGCGGCGAGCTATTCGAGCGAACTGTTCATCGCCGCCAGCGCCGGCACCACCACGCAGGCCGCCCTCGAAGCGACCTACTCCGCGATGTGCCAAGAGGTGATTCACGGCCAGTTCCTGGAGATTCAGGTCAGCTACCTCGCCAACCCCTCGAGCCGCGAGTTGGAGCGCGTGCTCCAACTGAAATCTGGGCGCTACAGCGTTGAGCGCCCGATCGAGCTGGGCGCGCGGCTCGCCAACGCCGAACGAGCCCAGCTAGCGATCTTCAGTCGGTACGGAGCGGCATTGGGCGAGGCCTTCCAGTTGCAGGACGATCTCCTGGGCCTCTTCGGCGAGGTGAAAACGGTCGGCAAGCCGGTCGGCGGGGACCTGGCCGAAGGCAAGTTCACTTTCTTGATTCACCACACCCTCGCCGGGGCCACGGCGGCGGAGAAGCAGGTGCTGGACGAGGTCCGAGGCCACCGCGACGCCTCGCCGGCGGCCTTGGCGCTGGCCGTCAGTGTCATCGAAGCTAGCGGCGCCAGACGGGAGGTGCGCCGGATGATCTCGCAACGGCTAGAGATCGCCCGGGAGAGCTTGGCCAAACTCGCCTTGGAGGGCGAAGGCGGCGCCTTCCTGGAGGGATTGATCGCCTACTCGGAGGAGCGAGAAGAATGAGCCTCTCCTCCACCCCGCTGGCGACGACTCCGCTCCACGAAGAGCGCGACCGCAAGGCCGAGCACATCGATCTAGCGCTCGACAGCGGTATGCCGCTACTTCGACCAGTGGACCTTTTCGCACCAGGCCCTCCCCGAGATCGACTTCGCCGAGATCGATCTTTCCACCACCTTCCTCGGCAAGACACTCGCCGCCCCGCTGCTCATCTCGTGCATGACCGGAGGGACCGGCGTCGCCAACCAGATCAACCTCAACCTGGCGGCCGGAGCCCAGCAACGCGGAATCGCCGTCGGCGTGGGCTCGCAGCGCAAGGCGATCGAAGATCCGGCTCAGACCGCCAGCTTCCAGGTCCGTCAGGTGGCGCCCAGCGTGCCACTGCTCGCCAACCTCGGCGCGGTGCAATTCAACTACGGTTTCGGGATCGATGAGTGCCGACGCGCGGTGGCGATGATCGAAGCCGACGCGCTGGTCCTCCATCTGAATCCGCTGCAGGAGGCCATTCAGCCCGAAGGGCAACTGAATTTCTCGCGCTTGTTACCCCAGATCGCGGCCACCGCCGAGCAACTCGACGTTCCCATCGTCGCCAAAGAGGTGGGTAGCGGCCTTTCGGCGGCGACCGGGCGCCAACTGCTGGCGGCCGGCGTTTCGATCCTCGACACCG
>QIHU01000119.1 GCA_003231035.1 Acidobacteriota bacterium | reverse complement strand
ACGATGCCGTACCGCTCTCAAAGCCGTCAGAAAAGATTTCCTGTGTCCGCGAGCAGTTGTGACAAACCAAGGCGAAGTCTTGATCCGTCCCATCGCCATTGTAAGGAACTCCATCGCCGGCAATCGCCGAGGCGGTCACCGTGACCACCACTCTCTCGCCAGGGCCATCGACGAAGACGTTTTCTAGGTTGTTCAGCGTGTCCGCGACACCGCCCGAGGTCGAAGTGCCGGCGGCGAAATCGTTCCCCAGGTAGGTCACTTCGCCCGTTTCGACGGTCAGATCGAGGTCGTTGACCAAGGCCGGGTTGGCCCCCACCGCCCCTGGCGCGTCGGTCCAGGCGAGGGTGACTTTGAGCGGCTGGCTGGGATCGTCCACCCACCAATCGTACTGACGCTGCGTGCCGGTGGCTCCCAGTACTTCGGTTTGATCGATATAGACCCGTTCGACCACTGGTTGCAGGGTGTTGCGCAGATGAACCCGCCCCCACCCTTCGCTGTTGTTGGGGATGTCCGCGGCACCCATATCGAAGGCTCCGTTGACCAGCAGCGCCTTGGCTAGCGCTGGGCTGGGGTCGGCTCCCCCGCTCAGTCCACGCCACCACTGGGTGATCAGGACCACCGCGCCGGAGACATGGGGCGCCGCCATGCTGGTACCGGAACAGAAGGAGTAGGCATTGCCGGTGCCGGCGATGACGCTGGTGGTGCAGAGTCCGCCGCCGTCGGCGCGGGCCGAGGCGATCGCCTCGCCCGGCGCGGTGATTGTCGGCACCACCCGGCCATCGACCGCCGGCCCCCGGCTGCTCGATCCAGAGAGAACGTCAATGCCGCCAATCCGGGAGTTGCGGCTGCTCGCGGTGACGATTAGGTTCTTGGCCTCTTTGGGCGCGGTTAAGCCTGAGAAGCTGGAGTTGCCGGCCGAGAAGACTTGGATGTAAGGCTCGGCCACCGTGGCGGTGTCGAAGTTGCCGTCGCGCACCATCAAGTCTTGAGTGCGCTCCGTCGCCTGGGTCCCCTCGCCACTCGTCCAGCTGTTGTTGGTCCCCACCGCCCCGCCGGCAAGGCCATCCTTGGACAACACCTGCCAGCCGCCCGCCGGAGGCCAGGCCACGGCGTTGGGGCAAATCGGGTTTTGGACGAACAGACTGACCGCCGGAGCCACCCCAAGCCCATACAAGAAACCGTCGCTGTCGGTAAATCCGGCACTGGCGTCTCCGCCGACGATTCCCGCTACATGAGTGCCGTGGCCGTCCGAGGTCGAGTCCCCGGGGTTGGCGGTAAAACAACCGGCATAGCTCTGGCCGCCGACGATGCGCGAATTGAGGTCGCCGTGGCTGTAGTCGACACCGGTGTCGGTGATCGACCAGATCACCCCCGCGCCGTCCAGCCCCACCCCGCTCAAAAAACCGATGTAGCCGGTGAAGGGCAAGGGCGGCGAACCGGTCACGTTGCCGGCGACGATCTGATCCGAGGTCTCGTCATCGAGAAGCGCCCGCGGGCTCTGATAACCCAGAGCAAGGACTTGCGG
>QIHU01000069.1 GCA_003231035.1 Acidobacteriota bacterium | reverse complement strand
TGGACGGTCGCGGGGTGGGCACGATCGAGAACGACGACGAAGACGCCAAGCCCCCAGGGCTCTCGATCAGCGACGCCCAGGTGGTGGAGGGAGACGCGGGTACGGTCACCGCGGAGTTCACCGTCACGCTGTCGCCGGCCAGTTCGAATGCCGCGATCGTCTCATTCCAGACCGCGGACGGGACGGCCACCGCCGGTTCCGAGACCACGAAGACCGTTGCGGTGCAAGTCCAAGGCGACACCCAGGTTGAGCCGGACGAGACCTTTTTCGTCGATCTATCGAACCCAGATGGGGCGACGATCGCGACCGCCCGCGGCGAAGGGACGATCCTCAACGACGACGCCACACAAGCGACCATCTCGATCCTGGATGCGGCGGTGGCGGAAGGGGACTCTGGGGCGCGCGGCATGACCTTCTCAGTGACCCTCTCGGCGGTCACGGCGGCACCGGTGACCGTCTCCTATTCGACCGGTGATGGCACCGCCCAGGCCGGATCTGACTACTCCGCGGCTAGCGGCTCGCTCACTCTTCCCGCCGGCCAGACGAACGGGAAGATCGTGGTTTCCGTCCTAGGCGACACGGAGATCGAGCCCGACGAGACCTTCTTCGTCACCCTGACCGGCGCGACCCTACCCATCGCCGATGGAGTGGCCCGCGGCACCATCCGCAATGACGACGAAGCCGCCGCCTTGGCCATCGAACGGATCGGCGAGGCGGGAAGGACCGGCGGGCCCGGCCAACGACTCGCCTTCGCGGTGCGAGTCCTCAGAGCCGGTCAACCGGCGCCCGGGGTGGAGGTTACCTGGCAGGTTGTGGGTGATGCCACTCTTCTCGGCGGCGAGACCTCCACCAGTCAGCCCCCGAACGGAGTTGCCAGCAAGGAAGTACAACTCGGCGAGGCAGCGGGAGCGGTCGAAGTCCGGGCCCTCGTGCCAGGGCAGGGCGACCCCGTTGCTTTCCAAGTCAGCGTGCAGCCACCCTTCAACTCGCTCTTCGCCAGCACCGAGTCGGGTCAGCCGGTGGCGGCGGCGCTGGACAGGGCCTGTCGGGGGGCGGACGGAGACTTTGGCGAGGTCTGCCAGTACCTCAGAGAGCTGGGCGATCCGGCTCTACAGCGCCAAGCCATCACCGCCTTGGTCCCGGATCAGGTGTCGGCGATGGGTACCCTCGGCCTCAATTCGGCGTCGACGCAGCTGCGCCAGCTCTTCAACCTGATGAAGCGGCGGCGCCCGCCCGGCCCGCCGTGGCCTACGGCAGGTGGAAACTCGGGTCAACCTTCTAGGGCTGGATTTGGGGCGGACCGGGAAGGCGATTCGCACCTACCGCGGCGAGCAAGATCGGCTGGATCGCGCCATCGAGGCCGCTCTGACGCCGCGAATGCACGCGGGCGCTCTGCCTCTAGCCCAGTCCGTGGAACCGGCCGTGGCCGCGTCAGTAGAGCTCGAATCGCGCTGGGGACTGTTCGTCAGCGGCACCATCTCCGACGGCGATCGCCCCCAGACCGGCCAGGAGGAGGGGTTCGACTTCCAGACGG
>QIHU01000356.1 GCA_003231035.1 Acidobacteriota bacterium | reverse complement strand
AGGCGGGACTCGCACCCGCTGGCCTTCGAGACCCAGGAGGTCATAGAACTAACTCAGTCCATTGCAATCCTCCTTTCGTGACGCACTGCCACACACTTCGCAGCCCCTGGCCTTGGCGACTCAATTTTGTGTAAACTCTTGTGTGGAAACAGGAAGGAGTCCCCGCCCCATGGCCACCAATCTCGCCATCAACCCCGAGTTGCTCGACAAAGCTCTGGCCCTCGGCGGGCACAGGACGAAGCGAGCGACAGTCAACGACGCTCTGCGTGAATACATCGCCCGTCGGCAGCGCCAGGCCGCGGTCAGCCAGCTCGGCACCTTCGAGTTTGACCCCAACTACGACTACAAGGCAGCGCGCGGCAAGTCGTGATCGTCGTAGATACGTCCGTCCTCTCCCTCGCCTTCAGGAGAACGAGAACTCTCTCCCCGATCGCCCTTCAGCTGCGAGAACTGATCGCGAAAGACGAGCCCATCTCCATTCCCGGCATAGTCTTCCAAGAGATTCTCTCCGGCTTCCGCGAGGTGGCGCGGGTCAAGAGAATGCAAGTGGCGCTAGCTGGATTCCCCGTTCTACTGGCCACAAGACTGGACCACCAATCCGCGGCGCGAATCGCCAATGACTGTCGGCAGTGATCTCGGCTCGCAGCCTCGCAGACCAAGTACCAAGCGACGGAGACAGGAACGATTAATACCTACCACAATCCTAGGAAGAGCTACGCGCTAGCCAGCGGGGAGCAGCTCTTCGAGCGCCAATCGTGTCTTGGCCTGGAGCTGGTCGGCGTCAAAATAGCGGGTCACGATGGCGGGAGACATTCAGATAGCGCAAGAGATAGCGAACGTCGTCGAGATCGTGGAACTCCTCGCCCAGACGCATGGCGGCGCACTTCATCGCCAGCAGATACCTCGGTTCGGCGACGAAGATCCGTAGGTGTTCGAGGTCGAGGTAAGGGCGGAATTCACCACGCGGGCTTAGAAAACCCTTCACCGCGTCATTGAGCCAAGTCTCCGCGAGACCGGCCCGAGCGGCGACGCGCTTGGCCGCCTGGCGAATCACCCGCGTCGGTTTGAAGAAGGCGTCGATGTCCCGGGTCGAGTCCCGTGCCTCCAACACCAGGCACATCACCGCACCGCCGACAAGATACAGCTCACCCTCGGCATTCTCGGCCTTGAGTTCAGAATTGAGCAGCTCGAACAGGCGGCGTATCGCCTCACCGGTCAACCTGGACATCAGACCCGATCCCCGACGGCGGAGTCGACAAAAATATTGCGTCGTTTGAAAGGCACGGGTGACCGGCGCAGGAGATGAAGACGCAAGCCCGCGAGCGCAGTCGCGAAGCGCGGCTCAACGAGCGGCTCGATCCCGCGCGTCCAGCCCGGGGGCTCGATGCCACCGCGCCCACAGGCCTGCTCTACCATCGCCGACACATAGTTTTGGGTATAGGGCGACAACTCCCCAAGATCCGCATCGGCCACCGCGCGCCGCAACTCGCCCGGCGCCAGGCTCGACAGCAAATCGTTGAGATCGGCGAGACCGAATCGGCGGTTTGCTCGATCTCGTAGCAGGTGCAAGATCTCACCGAAGCGCAGTTGCTCCGGCGGAAGGGCT
The DNA here is from genome assembly GCA_003231035.1 of Acidobacteriota bacterium. Lineage (GTDB taxonomy): Bacteria > Acidobacteriota > Thermoanaerobaculia > Multivoradales > SZUA-115 > SZUA-115. Next base: position 324 of record QIHU01000356.1, on the reverse strand, counting down.
CGCGAGAGCACATAGGTGGAAACGGTCTGACCGGCACGGCTCGCCCTCTCTTGCAGGGCACGTTTCTGCTCGGCACTCACTCGGATCTGAAGCTGCTGGCTCTTGACGCTCATCGTCGCCACGATGGCAGACGATCCACGGAGTGTCAATACCTCCGTCATGACACGCCTCCCCGCACGCCGCGGAGGCCAAGAGAAGGTTGAACTTTCTTCGCCCTCCACTCAACCCTTTCGCCCCAACCGGGTTCCTGCCTATGAGACCCCCCGACCTGCCGGGAGTGATCGGAATGCGAAGGAGGATTGAGGCGTGGAGAAAGTTCGCTTG
>QIHU01000542.1 GCA_003231035.1 Acidobacteriota bacterium | reverse complement strand
CGGCCTTCGTTGTTGGCCGTGCCGGAGTCTTTGTCATTGACGAAGGCCAGGTTCATCGAACCGGTGTAGGACTGGCCAACCGGAATCGAGTAGCTCTGGAAGTTGCCGCCGCCGGTGTACTTCGGGGTCAGGTCGATCTGGCCGGTACCGGTCCAGTTTTGCGTGCCCCAGAATTGGAACAGGCGCGGAGCGTCGTTGAGGGTGTCGTTCTCATCGAAGCCCAGGGCGTGGATCTCACCCTGTGAGCTGGAGGCGAACTCGAACTCGACCACCGTGTTGGCGGTGACGGTGAAATTGCTGGTCGAGCGCTTCCAGTTGTTCCCGGTGAGCACCAGAGTGTCGCCGCCGTCGGCCACCGTGGTGGTGCCGTTTTGATCCTGGCCGGCGTAGCTGGTGATGGCGAGACTGTTGAAGTCGATCGACCCGCTGGCGCAGTTGGACGGCGGCGGCGGGGGAGGCGGTGCACCACCTCCGATGGCGCAGTCGGGCAGGTTGGCGCCCAAGTCGGTGATGATTCGCGGGATCGGAACGCCGCGGTTCTCACAGTTGGCGCAGTGGTGGAGAGCGATCACCAGGTTGTCGTCGTAGCCGAGGACCGGCGAGCCGGAGGAGCCGCCCTGGGTGTCGGCGAAGTAGCCGACGTCGTTGTAGCCGGAGCCCGAGCACGGAGCTTCGCTCACGCTGTTGACGCGGGCCAGGCCGCCGTCGGCCGGGTGCGTCGATTCGAGCGCCAGCCGCTTGCCCCAGCCGGCCGGGTGTTGCGGAATGTAGATGCGTTCGCCCAGCACCGCGCCGGTGTCACGCAGCTGCATGTAGCCGTAGGTGTTGGAGAGGTTGCCGGAGCTGGCTGGTTGAACCAAGGCGTAGTCCAGGCCGGCGTCCACCGCCACCAGGGTGCCACCGCTGGCCTCGATGGTGCCGGCGCAGGCCAGTGAACTGGCGCAGTTGGTGGCGCACGAGGCCCCTTCGGCCATGAACTCGAAATCGATCGAGTTGAGTTCGCTCTGCGACCCGATGCAGTGCTCGTTGGTCATGATGTGGCCTTCGCAGCCGACCAACCCCACCGCGCGGGCCTCGCCGTAGGCGGCCGGCTCGCTGCTTTGGTAGCACTTGGCTTCGCGGGTGTCGTCCACGCCGCAGATCGCTTCCGTGGGATCGATCGGCGGTGCCAGGTTGAGGATCTCCCCAAGGCCGGCGGCCCACATCTCGGACAGTTCGGCGTTGCTGTAGCCGCGGCCGTAGTAGTCGATGGTGACTCCGTAGCTGGCGAAGTCGCGGTGTTGACTCAAGGGCTTGGCACCGTTGACCGAATAGAGTTCGATGACCGCGGTGTCACCCTTGATGTGGGTGGCGAAGAACCCCTCTTCGCTCTTGCCGAGGCCGGCGCGGCCGAGACCGCGGTAGCTCCAATCCTGGCTTCCGTCGACCGAACGAATCACCAGCACGTCGCCGGCGGGAAGATGGAAGTAGTCGAAGTGCGGCGCGATGTAGACCGCCCCTGGATACGAGATGGTGCTGGCCCAAATTAGCTGCGCCCGTTCGCTACTGGCGCTCTCAG
>QIHU01000401.1 GCA_003231035.1 Acidobacteriota bacterium | reverse complement strand
GGTTCGCGGCGGCGGGGATCGAAGTTCCCGTGGTGCGGGCGATGACCCGCAGCGGCGACACTCCGCAGTCGCGGCGCCGACGCATGCTGCGCTCGCCGCCCGAGATCCTGATTACCACCCCGGAGAGCCTCAACATTCTGCTCACCTCGAAAGGGGGGCGATCGCTACTCACCGGGCTCGAGACGGTGATCCTCGACGAGATTCACGCCGTGGCTGGTAGCAAGCGTGGAACCCACCTGATCACCGCCGTTGAGCGCTTGACCCTTCTCTCCGGCGAAGTGCAGCGGCTGGCCCTTTCGGCAACGGTGCGGCCGCTCGAACGGATCGCCGCTTTCGTCGCTGGTTTCGAGGTCGAAGGGTTGGACGAACCCGACCCCGAGCCGCGTTATCGCGCCCGTCCAATGGTGCGTTCGCGAGACACCAAGAGCTATGCCATCTCGGTGCACTCGGCGGTGGAAGAGGAGGCGGCTCGGGAGCAACCTGGCGACGAAGCTCTGACCCTCGAAGAGGCCCACGACGAAGGGTCGATCTGGGACCGGATGGTTCCCGACCTCAAGACGATCATCCATCGCAACAAGTCCACCCTCCTCTTCGCCAGCAGCCGCCAAGGGACCGAGCGGTTGACCCGGTTGCTCAACCAAGACGAAGGGGGCGACTTCGCCTACGCCCACCACGGTTCTCTCTCCAAAGAGGTGCGCACCGTGGTCGAAACCCGACTCAAAGAGGGCGAACTGGCGGCGATCGTGGCGACCAGTTCGTTGGAGTTGGGGATCGATGTGGGCGACATTGACGAAGTGATCTTGATCAAGGCGCCGCGTTCGATCTCGTCGGCGGTGCAGCGCATTGGCCGTGCCGGTCACCGGGTTGGGGAGGTGAGCCGGGGTACCATCTTTCCCACCTTCGGGCGCGATTTCCTCGATGGCGCGGTGCTGGCTCGCTCGATCCTCGAAGGGGAGATCGAGGAGGTCGAGCCCATTGAAGCACCGCTCGACGTTCTGGCCCAAGTCCTGCTGTCGATGTGTGTCAGCGAAGAGTGGGAGGTCGACCGACTCTACGGCTTCATCAAGGCCAGCTACCCCTACCGAGAGCTGACCCGCCGCCAGTTCGATCTGGTGATCGAGATGCTCACCGGCCGCTACGCGGATGCGCGGGTGCGCGAGCTCAAGCCCCGCTTGGCGCTGGATCGGCTCAGTGGCAAGGTGAAGGCACGGCCGGGGGTGGCGCGCCTCCTCTACATGGGCGGCGGGACGATCCCCGACCGGGGTTACTACACGCTGCGCATCCAGGGGTCGATGGCGCGGCTTGGCGAGCTCGACGAAGAGTTCGTCTGGGAGCGCTCGGTGGGCGACTCCTTCACCTTGGGGACGCAGAGTTGGCGGGTGCGCCAGATCACCCACAACGATGTGCTGGTCACCCCGGCGCGGGGTGGCGCCATGGCCCCTTTCTGGCGTGCCGACCGCCAAGAACGGGGCCACTTCGAAGAGGTCGACACCAAGCTCGCCGATCCCGCGGCGCTGACCCTGGAACTGGTGGAGAGCTATTGCATGAGCGCGCCCGCGGCGGCGCACTTGGTGGAGTTCCTCGAGGCGCAGCGCGCGGCCTTCGAAGGGCCGTTGCCGCATCGTCACCGGTTGGTGGTCGAACGGGTCCTGGGCGGAGGAGAGGGGGAGCGTCGCCAGGTGGTGCTCCACACCTTCTGGGGCGGCAAGGTCAACCGGCCGTTGGCCATCGCTCTGGCCGAGGGCTGGCGGGAGCGCTATCCCGAGGAGGCGATGGAGACCTTCTGCGATGACGACTGCCTCCTCTTGAGCTTCACCGAACCTCCGGCGGCCGCCTCCTGGGGGGCGGAGGGGCTGGGGCG
>QIHU01000053.1 GCA_003231035.1 Acidobacteriota bacterium | reverse complement strand
AGATCTCAATCCCACCAACCGAGAACACCGTCGATATAGCCGGTCATACCCCAGATGAGGTCCCAGATAATTCCCCAGATGTCCTCGCCCACATTCCAGTTCTGCCCCATTGCGGCACCGACGCCGTTGATCCACTGCTCGAACATCTCCCACTTGTAGAGAATCTTGAAGGCGGTGGTCCAATCGACCCCAAGGCAACCGAGGGTTTGGCCCGACAGGTAGTGCACATCGTTCCAGAAGGGCTCTTCCAATGCCGCCTTGATGATTCTGATCAAGATGTAGATCCCGATGTCGCCCACGATTCCCTTGTCGGCTGCGGAGTTCGCGGTGCGAAGGTTCGCTGCGGAGTTCGCGGTGCGAACCAGTGGGTACTCACTGGGATAGGTGGCACGTCTGCCTTGGATGTAGGTCTCCGATCCCAACAGGGCAGCGGTGTTGAACTTTTGGTAGTACTGGATCAGCAGCATCCCATCCGTGCTGCCTGGTGCCACGAACCGGCGACCGATCTGAGCGAAACCCAAGGAATCTAGGGCGAAGCTCTCGAGGTCTTTGAGGTCACCGTGGATGGCGACGGTGATGAGCATCTCGTTGTTGGCGACGAGATTCTGGAACTCGCTGTGCCTCTGGAACAGAATGTCCATCTCCGTGGTGAGGTTGACCCCGTTGGGGATCGCGTAGAGGCGTTGGTCAAATTCCCCCACATTGTCCACCACGGTCTCGGTCATGGTTCGGCCTGGGCTTGAGTGGGAGTATTGCAGTGAGCCGGCCACGGGGTTGACCGAGTTGTAGGTCAGCATCTGGAAATTGCGGACCGAAGTGGGTACCGGCGCTGGTGCAATACCGACTTGCGCGGCCGCCGCGGTGTAGTTGACGGCCCCCAATAGGCAGCCAAGGAGTACGGACTTAGCTCGAAGAGTGAAACGCATGGTTGGAACCTCCGTGAGGGTAGTAGGCGATCTATCTCCTCGTTCGCCGCACCGAGGGCTGGCCGCGGGTGGTCGATCAAGGAGAGAGGCTTTGTCTACCTTTTACTGCGCGAAACGGAGGCTTTTCAAAGGATTTTTTTGACCCTCTCCCTGAATTTTCAACCCGTGTCAGCCCTGGGAGGGCATCACCTCACGGGACACTACCGCGTGAACGGATTCAGCAGAGGCACGGCGGTGCCGGCGAGATCGCGGACGTTTCTGGTGACCAGGGTCAGCCCGTGTCTCAGGGCGGTAGCCGCGAGGAGGCTGTCGATGACCGGGAGGGAGCGGAGCGCGTTCAAGCCGGCCCAGATTTCGGTGACGCGCCCATCGATCTGGAGGGTGCGGCCTCGGTAGGCTCGTTCGAGGCGCGCCAGCCATGCTGTGAGGTGACCGGCCGCCGTGGCGTCTCGGCGGCGAAGGCGCAGAATTCCCAGCCGAATTTCTCCCAACACCAAGACGGAGATCGCCAAGTCTTCACCTTGAACGGTTTCGATCCAGTTTCGCAGGCTACGGTCCGTTCGTTCGCCTTTGCGCAATTCCGAGACGATGTTGGTGTCGAGGAGATACCTCACAGATCGAGCCGACGTGGCAAGCTGTGAATGCGCTCGAAGTCGGCATCTTCGCCAACCGACGGCATTTCGAGAAGCACCGCTTTGGGATCTTCCGCGGGCTCGGTCAGGAGCGCTTCACGGAGAATTTCTCGATGCTCCGCTTCGGCGGAGTGGCCGTGTTGCCGCGCTCGTTCCTTGAGCGCATGAACGACGTATTCCTCAAGTTTCCGTACGATGAGTTGTGCCATGCTCGGCCTCCTTGCTATCAATGATAGCGTTCTCCGAGAAGAGGAACAACCT
>QIHU01000185.1 GCA_003231035.1 Acidobacteriota bacterium | reverse complement strand
GTCGACCGTGCTCGACGACGAATTGCCGGCGGCATCGCTAGCCGTCACCGCCAGCGTGTAGCTGCCCTCGCTGGAAATCGCGGTGCCGGAGGCGAAGGGCGAACCGTTGAGCAGGATGTCTGTGGTGAGTGTGGTCGCATCGGTGACCGTGACCACCGGTGTAACCGTGCGGTTGAGCAAGGAGCCAGTCACCAACGGACCACCGGCCTCCGTGATGGCGATCACCGGCGGACCGGAATCGAGCGTCACCGTGCGTTGCAATTGCTGCGTGTTGCCGACCGAGTCGGTGGCGACCACGGTCAACGTGTTAGCGCCTTCGACCAGCGCCACCGAGCCCGAGAAAGCGCCGCCTGCCACGCTCGCCGCGGTCCCGTTGATCGTCACCGAGGCGAGGTGCGGATCGCTCACCGCGCCTGAAACGGTCGCGGGCGAGGCGGCGAGCACCGCCCCCGCCGCCGGCTGGATAAAACTCACCGCCGGCACCAGCGTGTCGCGCACCAGGGTGTGAAGAAGCTGCGTGGTGTTGCCGGCGGCGTCGGTGGCGACCAGCAAGAAGGTGTTGGGGCCTTCGCTCAAGACCAAGGCGGCGGTGGTGAAGAGGCCACCCACCAACGTCGTGAAGAGGCCACCCACCAACGTCGCCGGCTGCCCGGCCACCTCCACCGTCACCGCGCCTGTCACCGAGCCCGTCAAGGTGGCGCTGCCGGTGGCGCTAACGCTGCCGTCCGGCGGACTCAACGCGCCGAAAGTGGGTGGGGTGAGGTCGATCTCAAAACTGACCGTGAGGGTGGATACGTTGCCCACGGCATCGGTGGCCGTCACCGCCAGAAGGTGTACCCCCTCGGCCGTGACCGCCGTGCCCGAGACGAAGGGCGCCCCATCCAGCTGCGCCGCGAGCGCCACCGGCGGCGAGGCGTCGGTGGCGGTAAAATCCACCGTCACCGCCCGGTTGAACAAGGCCCCATCCACCAACGGCTGGCCCGACTCGGTGAGCACGATCACCGGCCCCTCGATGTCCGTGCCCGGCAGACCGCCAACCTCCAAGTCGTCCCACAGCTTGCGCCCCGGCCCCTTGCCCCCCAGCCGCCCCGTCAGCCGCTCAGGGTCCTCGTCATGGGCCTCAATCTGCCACTCGGCAGGCTCGGCCGTGCCCTCTTCCCAGATCTTGGCCCGAATGACGAGCTTCTGGTCGTCGTCATCATCGTCGTCATCATCGTCATCATCATCGTCGTCATCGTCGTCATCGTCGTCATCGTCGTCATCATCGTCGTCGTCACCGTGCTTGTCGTCGTCATCGTCATCGTCGTCGTCATCGCCCGCGACCACTTCGACCTCGATCTTGAAGCGATACCAGACATCGGCCGTCATCGTCACGTCCGACTTACTGTCGCCGTCCAGCTTGTCCCCGTCGTCATCCACCAACTCGACCTTCTTCTTCTTACCCTTCTGCCGCAGCAGGTAGAAGCCCTCCTCGTCCGGCCAGCCGGAGAGAAAGGTCACCCCCAAATTGCTCTTGTCCCGCCGCCGCACCATGCGGCCTTCGAACACAAAGCCACTCTCCGCCGAAAGCTCCAACTCCAAATAGTGTGTCGCCGACCCCGAGGCGCTGTTTTTGCCGAAGGCCGTGTTGGAGGAATCCAGCGGATCGGCATAGGTCTTGAACTGACCCCCGGCCTCTTGCGTTCGGTTGCCCGGTGCACTGTCAAACCAATCGAGCGGATCGGCCCCCAGGCCGTAGCTCTCGAAATCCTCTTCGTAGACGGGGGTGAGTTGGGCGCTTGCCACCAAGGCCAGAATGAGTAGCAAGAGAACCGAAAGGAGTAAACCGGCGGATCGCATCATAGGGGGCTTCATTTCGTGAGGTCGATTGGACGTGAGGGTCTTGGACGGTTTGCGACAACGGCTCATGGCTGCACCTCCACCACTTGGATTTGGAAGTCGGTGAGCAGGTAGAGGCGGGTGCCACTTCGCACCGCGTCGCGCAGCAACCCGTAGGTCGGCCAGCGGCCGTAGTGCGGCACGAAGAAGGCGGGTGCCGGTTCGTCGAGCGACAGCAGGGTGGCGGCGCCGCCGAGCCCCTCGGCCCACCAGAGCTGCTCCGCACCCGCGCGCTCCAGAGTGAAGAGACCGAACGGCGGGTATGGCTTAAACGGCGGTGGACCGAGACTCAGCACGGCCCCCGTGCGCTGTAGCTTGAAGGCACCCTCACCGGCAATCGCCACCCAGCGTTCGCCGGTGGAGAGTGTTTCTAGATCGACCAGACGACGGCCAGCGAAGA
>QIHU01000176.1 GCA_003231035.1 Acidobacteriota bacterium | reverse complement strand
CCCCGGAAATCGGCGAAGGACTGGTAACCCTCTACCCCACACCCGACGGAAACGGCCTCATCGTAGCCTGGCAAGCCGAGTCGGCTCTCTATCTCTACTACCAGGAAGACGACGGTACGAGCTGGTCCGAGGTCAGGACCCTACGTCTAGACAAAGACCTAGACCTCACCGCCGCCCACCAGCTCCTAGAGCGGAGAGCCCGCGGGCGGTAGGCCGCCCGCCTCCCCCGCCCGCCCGCCCTTTTTTCCATGGGGGCCTTTCTCGAAGGCCCCCTCAACCGAAAAAACGTCGTTTTTCGGTTTTCACCCCACACGAGGCCGGCCTAGGCGGCCGGGTTCGCCCCGAGGGCTCACGCGCTCCGCCAACAGGCTGTGGTAGTGCCCGAGAAGCGAAGCGGCGAGGTCTCAGCGCTCCACCCCGGACAGCAGTACCGAGAGTCGAGCACAGCGAGACACGAGGACGACAAAACACTCCACCAAAGAGTCCGTCTCTCCCGCGCAGTGGCCTAAGGCTGCGAGCACGGACCCACGGAGGGCACGGATCGGCTCTCTTCACAAAGCGGAGGTGATTGTTTGAACTCGAAGGGTGAGTTGCGCCGGAGCGTGAAGAGAGCCGACTCGTAGTGCAAACATCCTGCCCGCAGCCGCCCGACCACTGCGCGGGAGAGACGGACTCGAACCCTTAGCGGGCAGCGACCATGGTTCCAATCCCGCCCCACACCCGACAGCACCACCCACCCACCCACCAACCGCGCCCGCCCGGAGCAAGCCAACAAAGGTGTGCACCTCGGAAATCCGCAGGCGCCCAGGAGCGTAGCCGGTACTCCAAGCCCTCGCCCCCAGTCAAACTGTCAGTGAAGCCGAAGAAACCACAACCCCACCCCGAGCCGGCCGCACGGTCAGAACCTGAGCACCCAGTTCGCCGAGCTTCGCTTCAATCGCGGCCCGACTGGCTGGCGGAGCCAAAACAGCAATACTGCCACCCCCCCCAGCCCCACAAGCCTTCCCCCCCCAAGCTCCAAGCGCCGCCGCTTGCTCCAGCAACTCTTCAATTCGCGGAGTCGAGACCTCCTCCGACAAGCGGCTACGCGCCGCCCACTCCGCCACCATCGCCGCCCCCACACGCGCAAAGTCCCCCTTTTCAAGGGCGTCCGCCACCTCGACGGCAGCCGCGGCAATGCGCTCGAAAAGCGAGGTGACCTCCGCATTCCCGTCGAGCCGTCTTCGCACCACCGACCAGTTGGCGCCCGCCGAAAAGTGGCTCTTGCCCGTGTAGGCGACGATCAAACACTCACCCAGAGCTTCGAGGTCTACAGCCAAAGATCGCACACTCTCACCGCCGGGAGCATAGGTGATCTCCAGCACTCCCCCGTGCATCGCCGGATAATGATCTTGCACCCCGGTGGGCAAAGACATCATCCGCGCCTCCAGGTCCCGCGCCAACGCCGCTCGCGCCGACGGTGAGCTGGGTTCACCACCCAAGAGGGCCTCGCCAGCGGCGATCAGGGCGATCATCAGCGCCGAACTGGCGCCCAGCCCGCCTCCACGCGGCGAGTTGCTGACCAGTTCCACCTCGACCGGTCCAGTGTCCAACTGGGTCAGCACCTGTCCCACCAGTGCTCCCTCTGGATGTCGGCACAGGGCCTCGATCGAATCTTCCTCCACCCGGGAGGCTCCCTGACACACCACATACCCCGACGCGCGGCGCCGAAAGCTCGCTTCCACGGCCAGATCGATCGCCAAGTTGACCGTCCGGCTGCCCGGATGTAAGAGACCCAAGGGCCAAATGTCGAGGGTCCCACCCGCCAGATCCACCCGGCACCAGCCACGGGCGTGGGACTGGGCGGGGGCCTCGCTCACCGGCTACCGGCGGCCATCGATGAACTCGCGGCGGCATCCTTCGACTCAGACTCCGCGAGCAAACCGTCGCGTCGCTGGGACGGCCAGTGCAACGGCGCGGACAGCTCAGCCAGTTGATGGCGTAGCTGATCCCGTAGGCGCAAGAACTGTTCTCGTTCCCCGGCGGACAACGCCTTCGCCGGCACGCTCTTGATCGACAAAGGATCGATCCAACGCCCGCT
>QIHU01000254.1 GCA_003231035.1 Acidobacteriota bacterium | reverse complement strand
CTAGACGCTTTCCATGCGAGGTGCGTATGCTATCGTGACATATGTCATAGAAGCATGAATGATGGACACTCACTCCCGTGGAGGAATCGCTATGCAACCCCGCTCTCGCTTCGCCTTGACCTCTCTGGCCACTTTGGCCACTTTGGCCACCTTGGCCCTTCTGCTCGTCGTCGTACCGCTACCAGCTCTAGCGCAGGTGATCGCCTTGGAACCCGATTTCGCCGTCAACAGCTACATCCCTGGAGACCAATACAGCCCCTCCGCCTCCAGCAACGCCGCCGGTGAAGCGGTGGTCGCCTGGGTCGGACGCCGGCCCTTTCCCTTTACCTCCACCGAGCGCGACGGGATCTTTACCCAGCGTTTCAATGCACAGGGCGAGGCGGTTGGCGCCGAGTTCGCTGCCGTGTGGCTGAATGGGACGCTTCGAAGCGAGCCGGCCGTGGCGATGGGGGCGGACGGTAGCTTCGCTGTTGCCTGGATCGAGCGGCGGACGGGCAGCAATGAGGCCCGCCTACTGCTGAGCCGCTTCGGCGCGGCGGGCAACGTCCTGTTTAGCCGCGTTGAGGTCGAAGCCTCGCTGGGCAATGCTCTGTCTCCCGCGGTGGCGATAGCCCCGGCTGGCAGTATCGTTGTGGCCTGGAGGTCCATCGGCTTCGACGGCAACATCTTCGTGCGTGGGTTCAAGCTGACCGGCGAGCCCTGGGGGCCCGAGGAGCAGATCAACAGTGATTCGATTGTCTCTCTTGGCCCGTCGCTCGCCGCTCTGCGCGACAACCGCTACGTGGTCGCTTGGACCCGTGGCGACGAGCAATTTCTCGACAATGACGTGATGGCCCGGATCCTCAGTTTTGAAGGTGCCGTCGTGGGGGCCGAACTCGCGGTGGACGGCCAACAGTCCGGCTTCCAGCTTGACCCCGCGGTGACCGCCGTCGGTGCGGACGGTTTTGCGGTGACTTGGGTAGACACCCCAGACCAGGTGATCGACACTACGATCTACGGCCGGGTCTTCGATAGCGCAGGACTACCGACCACCGCTCCCTTCCAAGTGACCCCGCAAGAGGACGAGTTGGGCAACTATTCCCCTTCGATCGCCAGTAGCCCCGGGAATCTCCTCTTCAGCTGGAATCACGTGCCCGATCACACCCTCGCCCGGAACCCGCCCGGTGGTCCGTGGCTTCGATCTGCACGGAGCGCCGTTGGGGTCGCGGTCCTTCGCCAATAGTTTCGAGTCGACCACCGAAGCCGGTCCGCAACTGGTCGCGCTAGGTGCGGGCCGCTTCCTCAATGTGTGGAACAGTGGCCCCCTCTCGCCGAGCGTCGCCTTCCCGCCTGCCGGTATCGACGGCGACCGAACCTCGATCGCCGGCCGCACTTTCTCGCTCACCTCGGATCAACTCTTCCTCAACCAGCGCCGCTTCCGGCTCGAAGTCGACTGGCGCACCCCGGACGGCAAGACCGGTCGGGGCCAGGCCGTCGCCCAGACCCAAGACACCGGCTATTTCTGGTTCTTCAACGCCGACAACATCGAGCTGATGATCAAAGTCCTCGACGGCCGCCCGGTCAACGGCGCCTTCTGGGTCTTCTACGGCTCGCTGACCAACGTGGAGTTCACCCTCACCGTGACCGACACCCAGACCGGGGCCGAGAAGGAGTTCGTCAACCCCCAAGGCACTTTACAGAGCATCGCCGACACCAATGCCTTCCCGGTGGGTGGTTCGCCGCTCTCCGCGCTGGCTGCCTCTTCGTTGGTTTCGTCCGCACTCTCTCAGGCTGCACCCGGAGCCGCCTTCGAACTTGAAGGCGCCCTCCCCTCCCTCGCCACCAAGGGAGCCGGCGCCTGCGTGGCCGGGAGCCAGAACCTCTGTCTCAACGACAGCCGGTTCCGGCTAGAAATCGACTGGCGCGACCCGCGTACCGGCAACACCGGGCAAGGCCAGGCGGTGGGTTTGACCGACGACACCGGGTACTTCTGGTTCTTCGGTCGCGACAACATCGAACTGGTGGTCAAGGTCTTAGACGG
>QIHU01000664.1 GCA_003231035.1 Acidobacteriota bacterium | reverse complement strand
GCGACCGGGAGATCGGCGAGATGATCGCCGAGGCCATGCGTAAAGTCGGCAACGAGGGTGTGATCACCGTCGAGGAAGCCAAGTCCCTGGCCACCGAGCTGGACGTGGTCGAGGGTATGCAGTTCGACCGCGGCTATCTGTCGCCGTACTTCATCACCAACGCCGACAAGATGCTGGCCGAGATGGAGAAGCCTTACATCCTCCTGCACGAGAAGAAACTCTCCAGCCTACAAGCGCTGCTTCCGGTCCTCGAGACCGTGGTGCAGTCTGGCCGGCCGCTTCTGATCATCGCCGAGGACGTGGAGGGCGAGGCCCTGGCGACCCTGGTGGTCAACAAACTGCGCGGTGGCCTGAAGGTCGCGGCGGTGAAGGCGCCCGGCTTCGGCGATCGTCGCAAGGCGATGCTCGAGGACATGGCGATCCTCACCGGCGGTCAGGTGATCTCCGAGGATCTGGGGATCAAGCTGGAGAACGTGACCCTGGAGATGCTGGGCACGGCCAAGCGGGTGGTGATCACCAAGGAAGAGACCACCGTCATCGACGGCGCCGGCAAGAAGAAGGAGATCGAGGGCCGCTGCGAGCAGATCCGGGCGCAGGCCGAGGACACCACCTCGGACTACGACCGGGAGAAGCTGCAGGAGCGGTTGGCCAAGCTGGCCGGCGGCGTGGCCATCATCCGGGTTGGCGGGGCCACCGAGACCGAGGTGAAGGAGCGCAAGGACCGGGTCGAGGACGCCATGCACGCGACCCGCGCGGCGGTCGAGGAAGGCATTCTGCCGGGTGGCGGTGTCGCCCTGCTCTACGCCGGCAAGGCGCTCGGCAGGTTGGAGCCGGACAACAGCGACCAGAAGGTTGGCATCGACATCGTGCGCCGGGCCCTGCGGATGCCGGCGTGGCAGATCGCGCAGAACGCCGGGACTGACGGCGCCGTTGTGGTCGGCAAGCTGCTCGAAAAGCGCGATGCCAACCGTGGCTTCGATGCTCAGAACGGCAAGTATGTTGACATGATCAAGGCCGGTATCATCGACCCGACCAAGGTCGTGCGCACGGCTTTGCAGGATGCGGCGTCCATCGGTGGCTTGCTGATCACCACCGAGGCCATGGTCGCCGAGAAGCCCGAGAAGAAAGACTGCGCCCGGTATGGGTGGCATGGGCGGAATGGGCGGCGGCATGGGTGGTATGGGCGACATGGGCTTCTAAGCCCGCCCCACCTCACGCCAACCTATCTCTTAGGGGGCCGCGCCAATCGCGCGGCCCCTTTTTCTTTTGCTTCCCCTACCGTCATCCTTGGACAAGCGCCGCGTCAGCGGCGCGCCGATCCGAGGATCCATGGTCGAATCGGCGCCTGGCCCGGCCATGGATCCTCGGGTCTTCGCTCCGCTCCGCCCAAGGATGACAGTAGGGTTAGCGAGGATTAGATATCAAGTCGACAGAAGCAGCCAAAGAATACCGGCGACCGTGAGGAAAATACCGATCCCCTCCAATCGCGTCGTGCGCTCGCGAAAGAAGAAG
>QIHU01000218.1 GCA_003231035.1 Acidobacteriota bacterium | reverse complement strand
GCACGCCGAAGGGGGCCAAGCGTGTGATCTGTCGCTGCCGGCCCGCCGGGACGGCGGCCACAGCCGGCGAGGTCGGGGTCGCCGGCTGGGCCGGTACCGCCGCCTCGACCGCTAGCGCCACCAGGGTGGGGCCGCCCACGGCCAGTGAGCGCAGCCCCTGGTTGACGCCCCCGGCGAAGGCGAGGCCGAGTTCGGGCAAGATCGCGATCGGGGCGTTGGTGCCTCTGGGGTCGTCGGGCGAGGTGGCGAGCGTGGGTAGCGCCACCGTCTCGAGGACCCGGTCGTCGAGACCGTCGCCGTCGCGGTCGAAGGAGCCCAAGGTGGGCACGGTGTCGAAGTCGACCACGTGCAGCCCCGAGCCCCGCCCGGCCACGTAGAGCAGCCGGTTGGCGCGGTCGACGGTGATGTGGGCGATTGAGCCGGGGATCTTGATGCGGCCCACCATGAGGGGAGCGGCGCGGTTTGTAATGTCGAAGAGCAGGACGCCCGAGGTGACATGGGCCAGCACCGCGTAGTCGCGCGGCGGATCGTCTTCGTAGGGCTGCTTGCCGGTCTCTTTGATTCCATTGAAATCGAAGCGGTAACCACCCACCGTCTCGATGCCGGTCACCAGGCTCAAGCCGTTAATCTCGCTACAGCCCTCGGCGAGGAAGGAGAGGTCACCCACGTTGTTGGGGTCGCTTGAGAACATTCCCAACCCGCGGAAAGAGAGGGCCGTGGCGATCGACAACGGGTGCGGGTTGGTGGGATCAAAGAGGGTGTCCAGATCGGCCAGCAAGCCGGTGATGTCGCCGCCGATCAACGGTGAGTTCGGGATCTTCGTCGAAGACGCCCAGCACCTGGCTGGTGTTGCCGCTGGAGTCGTTGTCGGGATGCCAAACGGCGTTGACGTCCACCGCCGTCAGCCCCGCGCCGAGGATGGCGACGTAGGCCACCGATTGGCGGTTGCGCAGCAGCTCTAGCTCGTCGCCTTGGGTCACTTCGAGCGAGACGGTGAAGGTGCCGTCGAGGAGCGCATCGACCCGTGCCCAGGTGCCGCGCGTGATGTTGCGCAAGGTGACGGGGTGAAACTCGCTGACTCCGCCCGGATCGCCCACGACGGTGAGGGTGAAGGTGTCGGTGACGGCGGCACCCGCCATCGGAGTCAGGGTGACACCGGCCATGGCACCGCCGGGGAACTCCTCGCCAGCCCGCCAGGTGTCGCGCTCATCGTCAGAGAGGACCGCCACCCTCTGCGGTAGCCCCTCGCGCAACTGGGTGCCGACGGCCGAAGCGTCGATCTGATCCGAGATCCGCGTGGTGCCCCGGAACGAGGCGTAGCGCACCTCGGCGTTACTCGGATCGGCGGCGATGGCGACCGGATCGATCAGCAGTGGATCGACCACCGCCAGTTGGCCCCACGAGCGCAGGCCGCCGCCCACCAGGATCACCCGGCCGTGCCCATCGACGGTCACCCCGCGCACCGGGTCGCCCAAGACGCGCGGGAAGGTGATGTCGCCAGGGATCAGGTTCTTGAGGTTGGCCGGGTCTGAGGCATCGAGCACCACCAGCCCTTTCTCCTCACCGGCCAGGAAGAGGAGGCTGCCCAGTCGCGCCACGTCGCGTACCGTGGGCGCCGTCGGGTAGAGGTCGAGCAGAGTGCTTTCGTCGATGGTGAACTCTAGATCGAGCGTCTTGCCCCACTGATTCTCCGCGAGGTCGGCGAGTTGCGAGCCGAGGTGAAGCGTGTAGCGCTCCCCCGCCCGCCAGCCGGCTTCAGGCTCGATGCGCACCCCAGCGAAGCCCGCGAGCGGCTCTTGCCGGGTGCCCACCTTGACCCCGGCCCGGCGCACTTCGAGCCCCACGAAGCCCGGCGCCATCGCCTCGTTGAAGAAGATCTCCAGAGGGGTGTCGGTCGCCAGGGTGGCGCCCAGGGCGAGGACGAAGCCCGTTTCACCGGCCTTGGGGGTGGCAGTGAGGCTGAAGGAGCCGTCAGCGCCCGCGGTGGTGAACTGGCTGATTCCGCTCTTGAGGTTGAGCAGGACGACCTGCGCCGACTGAGC
>QIHU01000189.1 GCA_003231035.1 Acidobacteriota bacterium | reverse complement strand
TGCCCCTTGGCGACAACTTCGGGTGGCGCACTTGGGACGCATCGACCCTCGCCGAAGAGAAGACGTTCTTTCCCATGGTGCGCGTCGTCAGTGAGGGCTATCTCTCGGCGATGAAGGTCTCGCTACTAGCGGGCCAGTTTTTCACCCAAAGCGACAACGCCTCCGCCGACCGGGTGGCCATCGTCAACCAAACTCTTGCCGACCGGCTCTGGCCCAACCAAGAGGCGGTGGACCAGTCTCTGAAAACCAACGGTCACGCCTACCGCGTCGTGGGCGTGGTCAAGGAGGCGAGGTATTTCGCACTCGAACGGGAAGCCGGCACCGAGCTTTACCTACCGATCCGTCAGATGCCCTCTTACAACTCTGTCGACCTCGTGGTTCGAGCCCGAACCTCGCCCACGGCGGTGATACCTCCCCTGCGCCAAGCGCTGCGCTCGGTGGACCCCGATCTGCCCACAACGCAATTTCGGACGATGCAACAACTTGTCGACAAGTCGACGTTCTCTAGACGCTCCGTGGTGTTGCTGCTCACGGGCTTCGCCGCCTTCGCCCTGATTCTCGCCTCGCTCGGAGTGTACGCCACCATCTCTTATTCGGTCAGCCAACGGCGACAGGAGATGGGGGTGCGCATGGCGCTCGGTGCCACGCCGCAAGACCTCCTGCACACCGTCTTGCGCCAAGCCGCGAAGCTCGCCGCAATCGGACTCGCGCTGGGAACCGTCGCATCATGGCTCGTCGCCAAGGCGCTTGGCGGCCTTCTCTACGGAGTGAGCGCGGCGGATTTGCCCACTTATGCCACCGTTCTCGTTCTTCTAGCCGTCTTCGTCACAATAGCCAGCCGCGGCTGGATGTCGTCGAGGCCCTGAGCGGCGACTGATCTAGAGGTCTGGCACTGAACAAACTGCGCTGAAGTTTGCGTTGTCCAAGCATGCTCAATCAGTACACTAGCCCTTTCTTCTCACCGATTTCGTTGTTGGAAACGACTTGCCGCACCTGCTCATCCTCCCGACCTTCACCGCCTCGGCCTGGTACCACGGCAAACTCCCCGAGCGCTACGACAACGATCTCGCGCTGGCCTTGAAGAAAGCCGAGAAATCGCCCTCGGCCCCTATGCCAGCGCCCTGCTCAAGGGCGACCGTCTCTTGGGCGAGGAGCGAGCGGGTGTCGCCACCCGACTCGCTGAGCTCACCGGCCTCTCCGAGCGCTACTTGGAACAGACCCACCTGCGGCCGGAGATCTTCCGCTTCGCCAAAGAACTCCTGCGCGATCACGGCCTCACCATCGGACGGTTGGACAGCAGTGACTTCAGCTATATCTTCGAGGACGCCGTGGAGTTGGATTGAGGGGCTGAATTCAGTAGCATCAGAACACTCAGCCACCACCGAATCTATATACCGAATCAATATGTCGACACGGCGGAGTGATAAATTACGCCACTAGGGCGATCAGCACCTCATTGACAACGACCGAAACCCAAGACTTCCGGTGGGTGAACCGGAAAGGAGACAGTTCACGATGGCCTTCAAAGAAGTCCGGTTCAACATCGATCTTGGCGGCGGTGCGACCGTCAAAGAAGCAATCGTCACCATCTACCGCATCACCAACTCCAAACCGGAGAAAATCGAGAGCTGCGTTGTCAGTGAACCCGTGCTGAATGCTCGCCTACCGGTCAGCGACTCAGGATTCTTCTACGCCGTAGCTGAGATCCGCCGTTTTGCGCAAGACGGCAACGACTTCGAAGTCGGGAGTCGCACCGTCCAATGGATCTCGGTCTTCACCAACACCTCGGCCACCGTCGCTCTCAGCGAGCGTGTGACCACTGCCACTGCCTACTGTTTCGCCCGCTTTCTGCACATCGACAACGACAAGAATCTGGTCCTGTCCGATCCACACCGGACTCTGCGCATCGCCGAGGCCATGAAGAACAATTTCGTGGCTACCGACGGCACTCTTTCCGCGGTGATCCAGCAGTCTCCCAATGGGTTGGAAACCAATAGCTACGCCATGTTCAACTTCCTGTCGAACCTGCTGTACTACAGCCTCACCACACCGGATGTCTACAGTCAGTTCACCGACTTGACGCA
>QIHU01000467.1 GCA_003231035.1 Acidobacteriota bacterium | reverse complement strand
GCGACTTCCAAGACTATGTTCAACGGCTGCGCAAGATCGATGCGGGAGAACTGACCCTGGCCGAGGCGGCGAAGCAAATGCCGACCCTGCGCCGCGTTGGCGGTACCTGCATCTGCTCCAAAGCGGTGCGCTGGGTGGTCGAAGAGGACTTACCGGTGATTGCCGCCCCAGCTCGCGACGAGGTTCAACCCTCCTGAGCGGCTACAGCCTGGGCCTGTTGGCAAGGGACCGGTACCCGCGGAGCGCCGAGCGGTGAGCCTCTTCTCTCGTCTATTGGTCACCACCTTGCCGCTGGTGCCCAAACTGATCGTCGGCAAGGTCGCGGCCGCTACGTGGCTGGGGCGAGCCGCCGCGAGGCGCTGGACACGGTGGAAGAGCTCAACAGCATCGGCGCCATGGCGACGGTCGACGTGCTGGGTGAAGAGGTCGAAGATCGCGACAAGGCGCTGCTCGCGGTCGAGGAGTACTGCCAGCTTTACCACGACATCGCCGAACGGGGCCTCAACGCCAACGTCTCGATCAAACTGACCATGCTGGGGCTCAAGATCGACGAAGGCTATTGCCACGACAACGTCGAGCGTATCGCCGCCGCCGCCAAGGAGCACGACAGCTTCTTACGTTTGGACATGGAAGACAACACCTGCACCGACTCAACCCTACGCATCTACCAAGCCTTGCAGCCGCGCTACGGAAACCTGGGGGTAGTCTTCCAAGCCTACATGCGGCGGACCCTCCAAGACATCGCGGAACTGCCGGCCGAGGGAGCCAACGTTCGCCTCTGCAAGGGGATCTACATCGAGCCGCGGCGGATCGCTTGGAAGGGGTACCACACGGTGCGCCATAACTACGTGGCGGCACTCAAGAAGCTCCTTCGCCAGGGCGTCTACGTCGGTATCGCCACCCATGACGAATTTCTGGTGTGTGCCGCCTGCGACGAGATCGACCGGCTGGGCTTGGCGGACGATCGCTACGAGTTTCAGATGCTCTTGGGGGTGGATCACCCACTGCGCGACCTGTTGATCGAGCGCGGCTACAAGACGCGGGTCTACGTACCTTATGGTCGCGATTGGTATCCGTACTCGATGCGCCGTCTGCGCGAGAACCCGGAAATCGCTAAGCATGTGCTGCGGGCCATGTTGCGTCGATGACGACCGGCGCCGTACGACCTCTAGACCAACCAGGACACTTCGAGAAATGAGCAAGACCACGATCCACCCACCCATCGATCGCCTGGCCGTCCTCGGTGCCGGCAAGATGGGGCTCACCTTGCTGCGCGCCATGATCGGTGCCGGCGTGGTGGCGCCGGAAAAGGTGATCGCCACGGCCCGCCACCAAGGGCGTCTCGACCTCGTTGCCGAGGAACTGGGAGTGGCCACGACGCTGGACAACCGCGAGGCGGCGCGCGGGGCCGATCTGGTTCTGCTGTGCGTCAAGCCGCAGGTCGCGGCCACGGTGCTCGAAGAACTGAGCCCCGTGTTGACCGAGGAGCAGCTGCTGGTGTCGATCCTGGCCAGCGTTTCGACCGCCTACATGGAAAAACGGCTGAGCGCCGAGGTGCCGGTGGTCCGTGCGATGCCCAACACGCCGGC
>QIHU01000536.1 GCA_003231035.1 Acidobacteriota bacterium | reverse complement strand
CCGACCCGAGAAGCTCCTCGAGAGCGGCCCGCTCCTGGAGCAACTCATCCTGCTCGCCACGGATCTTCATCTCTTCGAGCCGGGCCAAGTGACGCAACTTGAGCTCGAGAATCGCCTCGGCTTGGCGGTCCGACAAGCCGAAAGCCTCCATCAACACCGGTTTCGGTTTCTCCTCGCTACGGATGATGCGAATCACCTCGTCGATATTGAGGTAGGCCACCATGTAACCTTCGAGGAGGTGGAGTCGTTCCAGAACGCGGTCGAACCGGAACTGTTCCCGGCGACGCACCGTCTCAATGCGGAAACTGAGCCACTCGCTCAACAAAGTCTTGAGGTCGTACAGCTTCGGTCGACCATCGAGGCTGATCGCGGTGAGGTTGACGCGGTAGCTCTTCTCAAGGTCAGTGGTGGCGAACAGGTGGGCCATCAGCCCTTCGACGTCGACTCGATTGGAACGCGGGCTGATCACCAGCCGGGTCGGGTTCTCGTGATCCGACTCATCGCGCAGATCGTCGACCATCGGCAGCTTCTTGGCCTGCATCTGCGCCGCGATCTGAGTCAGCACCTTGCTGCCCGAAACTTGGTAGGGCAGGGCGCCAATCACCAGATCGCCGCTCTTCTCCATATGCCAGGCGGCACGCAGGCGCAGGCTGCCGCTGCCGGATCCGGCGGATCTCCGCCCTTGGGGTGATGATCTCCGCCGCGGTCGGGAAGTCCGGCCCTGGTACGTGCTCCATCAACTCATCCAGAGTGGAACTCTTCTTGCTCAGCAATTGAATGGCGGCTGCGGTCAGCTCACGCGCGTTGTGAGGCGGTATATCGGTCGCCATACCGACGGCGATACCGGAGGCACCGTTGAGCAACACATGCGGTAGCCGGGCCGGCAACAGCAGCGGCTCGTTGAGTGTGCCGTCGAAGTTGGGGCCCCATTCAACGGTGCCCCTGCCCAGCTCGGAGAGCAAGGCGGGCGCAAAGCGGGTCAGCCGCGACTCGGTGTAGCGCATGGCGGCGAACGACTTGGGATCGTCCTGGCTGCCCCAGTTGCCTTGCCCCTCGATCAGCGGATAGCGCGATGAGAAGGGCTGCGCCAGCAGGACCATCGCCTCATAGCAGGCGGAATCGCCGTGCGGATGAAACTTGCCCAAGACGTCACCCACGGTGCGCGCCGACTTCTTGAACTTCGCTTGCGCCGAAAGGCCGAGCTCGGACATGGCATAGATGATCCGCCGCTGGACCGGTTTGAGGCCGTCTCCGACGTGCGGTAGCGCGCGGTCGAGGATGACGTACATCGAGTAGTCGAGATAGGCCTTCTCGGTGAACTCGTGGAGCGGCAGCCGCTCGATATCGCCAAAATCGAGCAAGAGTGACTGGGGATCGGAGGGAGAGTTCTCAGCCATCAAAGTACGCCGCGCAGGTAACCAACATCGGCGCGGATCTTAGCCGGTTGTTGGCGCCGAGTCGAACCGAGGGTACAAAGACGATACACTCCGCCGGTACTGCACGCCAACCAGCGTTTACTCAGATTGCTCATCCGTGGACCGGCGGTGACCGTCGGAAGCCCCAGAGCCGAGCAATCGCTAGTGGGGAGTTTTGTCATGCGTAAGGCCGTATTCGTTTTTCTGTCCTCTTGGCTGCTTACCCTGCCAATGTTGGCCCAAGACCATGTCACTTGGACGGCGCGCGACGCGCAGACTCAGTTCTTGCTCAACGATGCCCTTCTTCGCGATCTCGGCCTGACCCTGGAGAGCACCACGGCTTCCAGCCTCGCCGACGGCGTTCGCACCTTCACTTTCGCCGCCCCCTCACCCTCGGGCCTACTGTTTCGCACCCGCGACGGCGATTTCGACGAGTTGGTCGGCGGCCAGCTGGTGCATCAAGGCGGTTTTGACTTGAACTGGGGTAGCGGCGACGCCTCGCTGGTCAACTTCGT
>QIHU01000101.1 GCA_003231035.1 Acidobacteriota bacterium | reverse complement strand
GACCTTGCCGACGCCGGCGCAGGCGCCGCTGTTGAGCACGGTTCCATTGCGCCGGTATTGGTCTGGGTAGATCAAGTTGTCCCAAGTCGAACTCAGACCCGTGCTGGAGATCCCGCTGGCGTGGCAGATGGACTCGTACGCACCGATATCGCACAGACCAGTCCAGTCGCCAAGGGAGGCGCCACCGAATTCTCGCCGGTACACACCGCGCTGATCGTGGTCGGCGGCCCCTTCGGCGCACGGGTATTGATCGATCAGGATCGAACACGGGGCGGTCCCCTCCTCGTCGCACCGGGGGACTCGAACCTGGGTATACGCGCCGTTGTCGACCAACTCGCCGAGAGTGAACTTCGCCGCGGGGTGATCGTCGGCGTGGTTGAGCCGGCAGCTTGCATCGGTGGCGGCGTTGTGGCCTCCCGACTCCAGAAGGCTTAGCTCTCCGGCACAGATCGAGGAGGTGGAACTACTGCTGTGCAGGGCCGACATGGCCAGTTTGAGGTTGGCATCGCCGGTGAGGTAGAGGGTGTTGCCGTCGCCAGGTTGGTCGACGCGGTTGCCGGCGAAGGTCGTCTGAATCACCGTGTCTTGCGGCCCACCCGCCGCGGCGGTACGGAAGAGGGCGCCTCCGTGAAAGGCTTTGTTGTCCGAAAAGGTGCTGTTGTTGATGGTGATTTGATCGACGCCGGACCAAGCGGCAAGGGCGCCACCACGGTTCGAGGCGCTGTTGTAAGCGAAGGTGCTCTGGGCGATGTTGACGGTGCCCAGCTGCGCCCAAATGGCGCCGCCGTCGATCGACGAATTGCCGATTAGCGTTGCATGAGTCAGTTGGACGGTGCCGCGGCTGTAGATGGCGCCACCGAACTCGTAGGCGAAGTTGGACTCCAACCGAAGGCGGTAGCCCATCAGCGTTGCGTTGTTCTGGATCCGAATGGCGCCGCCGCGAGTGGCGATACCGCCAATCAACGTGAGGTCATGGAGAGTCAGCGTCGTCTGGGCTCCCGAAGCGTTGAAGAAGCGAGACGTCGGCGCGGCGAGACTCCGACTCAGCGTGGATCCGTGGCCTCGGATGGTCAGTGAGCTGGTGAGCTTCGGGAACTGACCCTGCGTGACGTAGGTTGCCCCCTCTTCCAGGTGGATCTCAGATTCGCCTCCCCAGACGGCGGTCCGGGCGGTCGCGACGGCTTCCCACAATGTGCAGGCGCCACTGCCGTCGTCGCCCCAGGAGGTCGAGTTGACGTCGATGGTGGCTGCTGACGCGGCGGTCGTGAGAGTCCACAGAAGGAGAGGAATCGTCCACAGCGCCGGCCGGATTCGCGAGTTGAGCCGTGGAAGGTTGGAAACGGTGGTCGAGGTTACGGTGGTCGAGGTTACGGTGGTCGAGGTTAGCGAGGCGATGGATTGCCGGCGGGTGTTGCTGAGCATTGTGTGGCTCCTGAAGAAGGGTGCCGCGAGGGCGGCTGGTGGTTGCGGTGTTTCGATGTCCGCCATTCAAACCCACACCGATCCACCGAGTCCTGTGGGTCTTATCTGGGAAATGTTTGGGTGTGTAAGTCGACCCAGAGAAAGACCCGATGTTTCCTAGAGGACCCAGCGGCATCCCGTGGGTTGTG
>QIHU01000826.1 GCA_003231035.1 Acidobacteriota bacterium | reverse complement strand
ATGCCGATTGCTTGCTGGAGTCGATGCAGCGCAACGGGCTGAAGATCTCGCGGGCCACCGTCTATCGCAACCTTGAGCTACTGGTCGAGTGCGGCCTCGTGCGCAAGCACCGTCTGGGGCGAAACCGCTATCTCTTCGAACACATTCACGCCGGGCAGGAACACGATCATCTGGTCTGCACGCGGTGCGGACGGGTGGTCGAATTCGTCAGCCCTGGGATCGCCGCCATGCAGGCGGAGATCTGCCGCGCCCACGGCTTCGTACCGGCCCGGCACAACCTCCAGATTCAGGGGCTGTGCACCGGTTGCGCGCAAGGGAAAGAGAGTGCCGCGAGCTAGCGGTTGCCGCGCGAGAGATCGGTCCAGTGGTGGTCGACCACCAGCGGTTTGCCGCGGCCTTTCCCGAGGAGCCAGCGTACGGCTGGCCGTGGTTTGAGAGCGCCGAGGTGCATTTGGCCATCGCGACTTCCACTGACGAAGAGGCAGCTGGCAAGTCCCTGCGAATCGGCGGCGAACTCGGTCGACACCAAGACCAGTAGGACCCCCTCGGTGGGGAGTCCTTTGCGATGGTGAATGTAGGGGGAACCGAAGGGTTCGCCAGCCGAGAGAGCCGGCGAGTGGCCGGGGTCGTTGACCGCGGCGATGGCCATCGAGCGGTCGAGGAGCCATAGGCCGTCGACGGTGTCGCCCAGTTGGGCCATGGTGGGGAGGGTCACCGGCCAGCCTCGACCATCGACACCCGGACCAAAGCCGCGTGTGGTCGAACCGAGAGAGACGGTGCCGTTGGTGATGCCGTGCTGAGCCAAGACGGTGGCCGCTCGGTCGACGGCGAAACCGATGGCAAAGCCGAAGAGGTCGGCGCGGACACCGGCCGCGAGTTTAGCCTTGAGATCGCCTTCAGCGAAGCGCAAGAGTTCGCAACGGCTGGCGGTGACGGCTACTTGTAGTTGGGTGGAGGTGGCCGAGTCGGTGAACAGGGGCTGGCTACCGTGTGCCCCGTGGTGCCACAGTTGATTGAGTTTCCCGCCCAGCGGGCCGAAGGCTCCATCGGACCACACGCAAAAGTAGGCGGCACGGCGCAGAAGCTTCCCCAGCCGAGGGTCGAGCTCGATTTCTCCGCTTCCCGCCGCGCGGTTGAGCTGACCCAGACCGCCGGCTTGGGTGCCGTCGGGGTCAGTCAATCGTTCGCATTTCGGCGAGGGCCGCCGAGAGGGCGATCTTCGCCTCGGCCCGTTGCGGCCCGTGGACCTCCAGGACGACCTCCCGATCGAAGGCGGTGGCGTCCAGCCGGAAGGCGTCGACAGCGGGTGTGCTCAAGCTAAGAGCGGAGGCGAGAATCCAGGCCCAGGTCAACATGGCCCCACTATAGCCGCTCAGCGAATCTTCAGTTGGGCGAACCGTCGTTTGCCGACTTTGAGCAGGTAGGGCTCCTCGCGAGGGGGCAGCTCCAAGAAGGGTTCCCTCGTCTTTTCACCGTCGATCGATACCGCTCCCTGCTGGATCAGTCGACGCGCCTCGCCATTGCTCTTGGCGAGGTCGGCGGTGGCCAGCAGTTTGGCCAGGGGAGCCGAGGTGAGTTCAACCTCGGGGATCTCGTCGGGCACACCGCGTTGGGCGAAAACGGCCTCGAACTCGTGTTGCGCCTGGTTGGCGGCCTCTTCGCCATGGAGATTGGCGGTCAGTTGGTGGGCGAGTGCTTGCTTGAGTCTCTTGGGGTGGAGTTCGCCGGCCTCGCAGCGGTTCTTGTTGGTGGCTAGTTCGTCCTCGGAGAGGTCGGTGAGGAGCAGGTACCAGTCCCACATCAGCTCGTCGGGCACCGACATCGTCTTGCCGTAGATTTCGCGAGGAGGATCTTCGAAGGCGATGGCGTTGCCCAAACTCTTGGACATCTTCTCGCTGCCGTCCGTCCCCACCAACAGCGGCACAGTCAACACCACCTGCGGTTCCATACCGCGATCGCGCATCAAGTTGCGGCCGACTAGGAGGTTGAAGATCTGGTCGTGGCCACCCAGTTCCACATCGGCTTCGAGCGCCACCGAATCGTAGCCTTGGACCAACGGATAGAGGAGTTCGTGGAGGGCGATCGGTTCGTTGTTCTTGTAGCGCTTGCGGAAGTCGTCGCGCTCCATCATGCGGGCGAGGGTGTAGCTGCCGGCCAGCCGCACGATGCCGTCGGCACCCAGCTTGCCGAGCCATCGATCGTTGAAGTCGACCACCGTCTTCTCGCTATCGAGCACTTTGAAGACTTGCCGCTGGTAGGTGGCGGCGTTGGCTAGGACCTGCTCGTGGGTCAACTGAGGACGGGTCGTCTTCTTACCCGTGGGATCGCCGATCATGCCGGTGAAGTCACCGATTAAGAAAATAACCCGGTGGCCGAGCTGTTGAAACTGGCGCATCTTGCG
>QIHU01000495.1 GCA_003231035.1 Acidobacteriota bacterium | reverse complement strand
AAGCCGTCGAGCTCGTCCGGCTCGATCCGCCGCCGCCATTTACCAGTGTGCGTGGCGCTGAGAGTATTTCGTGCCTGGGCGAGAATTTCAGTGGGCGCCTCCAAGTCGAGAAAACGAAAGATCTCGGCTAACTGGCCTTGGGGGTCGCGCACCAGCTCCTCGTAGCGCACTTCCCAGTGGTCCTCGGCCGGCACTCTCGCCAGAGCCTCCTGGGCCGCCTCCACACAGCGCCGCCATTGCAGGCCGCACACACTCAGCAAGGGCAGGCGGGCGGCCGCCTTATCAATGCCCGCGAAGCGCGGCCCCCAACTGCTGACCCGCCCCCCGCCACTTGCCGAGCGCCGCAAGTAGGAGTGGAGGTAAGCCGCTCCATAGCGCGGCAACGCCGCGATCGGGAAGGTGCGCAGCTTGCCCCACAACCGGCTCCAGTCCGCGGGCGCCCGCCACATGCGGCGGGACGAGGCGGCGACGTCGCGCCCATCGCGGATCAGATGGAGGAAACGGCACTGGGGCAGGACCGCGCGCACGTAGCCGACCCGCAGCGTGTTGCTGACCGTTTTCTCGAGGAGATGGATCCCGGCGTCGTTGCCCTGCCAGCGCCCCAACTCGCGGCGAATGAAGCGCGCCGTCTTGGCATCCAGCTCGCGTCGTGGGGTAGCCCATAGTGGCCGTACTTCCACACATAGTTGATGTCGTGGGGGACCGCCGCGAGTCGCGGATGAAGCGCCAGCGCGGTGCGCAGCGCCTTGGTCCCCGAACGTGCCGCGCCGAGGATCACCACCGGCCGGTTGAGGTTTTGACGGCTTGCCGCCGGCCCCCTCAACGGGCCTCCCCGGCGGCCGCCGCCAGGGCGGCCAGCCAACCATCGAGAGCCTCTTGCATTCCGTATCGCCCCTCGGCGAGCGCCCGGGCCCGCTCTCCCGCCTGCCGGCGCCAGCCCTCGTCCCGCCAGCCGTTGAGCAGGGCGTCGTGGAGGGCGTCGGCGTTTCCCTGCTCCACCACGTGGCCAATCTTCTCTTCCTCGATCATCCGCGCGATCTCGCCCTGGCGCGCCCCCTGGTAGACGATCGGCCGTCCGGCCGCCAACACACCGTAGGCTTTACTCGGCACCACCAACCCCTCGAAGCCCTGCCGCAAGCTGACGAAATGGACGTCGCCAACGCTCAAGCTCTCGCCCAGGCGGGCGTAGTTCTGGTAGCCGGTGAGAACCACGTTGCCCAGCCGGCGCTGCGCCACGGCCCCTTCGACCGCGGCTCGGCGAGCCCCTTCGCCCGCGATGAGAAAGACGATCTCCGGGTGCTCGCGCAGCCGTTCGGCGACCGCCATCAGGTCGTCGAAATAGTGGCTGACGCCGAGGTTGCCGGAGTACATCACCACGAAGCGGTCCGCCAGGCCGAGTTCATGGCGCAGCGCGTTGTCGGCCCGCGCGAGCGGCCGTACGACCTGTGGATCAGCCCAGTTGCGTGCCAAGTGGATGCGCTCGGCGGCCACCCCGAGGGCCGCTACCCGCTCGGCCATGCAACGACCGATGACGACCACCGCGCGCGCGCCGCGCAGCGTACCGGTCGCCAGCCGCTGCAAGGCCGCCGCCGGTAGGCCCCCATCGGCGAGCAGTCCAGCTTCGATCAGTACCCACGGGTAGAGGTCCATCAAGATGCAGCAGTACGGCTGGCGGCGCAGAGTCCCCAGGACACGGCCCCAGGAATTGAACAGCGGCGGCTGGGTAAGGAAGACATTCAAATCGGCCCTCCCGCCGGCCATCGAACCGAGAGCCGAGAGGGTGGCGTAGGCACCGTGGGTCCACAGCCGGGAGATCCGCCGGGGCCATCTTCCGGGTAAGGCGGTGGGAAGCTGGCGAATGCGCACCGCCGGCTCATCCCAAGGCTGCCGATCCTGCCGGTAGGGGAGACGGGAGAGGACGACCTCCACC
>QIHU01000721.1 GCA_003231035.1 Acidobacteriota bacterium | reverse complement strand
AAGCTCTCGCCATGTGGCTCGAGTCCTTGGCCGCGGATCACCCCTGGGTCGCCTCCGCCCACAACAATCTGGCCAGCGCGCTCCAGGCGAGCGACGACCGGCCCCAGGCCCGCCAGCACTACGAAACCGCGCTGACCATCTACCGGCAGATCTACGGTGAAGAGCACATGCAGGTCGCCACGGTGCTCAATAACCTGGCCACCCTGCACAAGGCGGACGGCGAGCTGGAGCAGGCCGAAGGCCGTTATCGCGAAGCTCTGGCCATCCTTCGCACCCTCCTCGGTGAGGAGCACATCCACGTCGCCGGAGCGACCCTCAACCTGGCAACCCTGCAACTCTCGCGCGACGAGCCGGCGAGGG
Source organism: Acidobacteriota bacterium (assembly GCA_003231035.1). GTDB lineage: Bacteria > Acidobacteriota > Thermoanaerobaculia > Multivoradales > SZUA-115 > SZUA-115. The sequence continues at coordinate 1,189 of QIHU01000721.1, read as the reverse complement.
CCGAGGAGCTCTACCGCCAGGTTCTTCCGACCCTGCGCTCCCTGCTCGGTGAGCAGCACAGCCTGGTAGGCCTCTGCCTGACCAACCTTGGCCGCGCCTTGCTGGCCCAGGGCGAGCTCCACGAAGCGGCGGCGAGCGTCGTTCAAGCGATCGAGATCTACCGCACCGCCTTGCCGGAGGGACACCTCTGGCGCCTTGTCGCGGGTGGATTTCATGGCGAGATCCTCACTGACCTAGGGCAATACTCCGCCGCCGAGCGGGTGCTCCTCGACGCACACAGCGCCAGCCAGACTCACCACGACGACGACTCCAAGCCTACGCGGGTCGCTTGCCGCCGGCTGGCGGAACTCTACGAAGCATGGGGGCGAAAGTCCGCGGCGACCACCTGGCGCCAGTGTTCTCGCTAGATACAGCCCCGGCCCCTCGATCTTCGCTGATCTGGATCCGCTGACAAGATCCTGCCCCTTTCTCGCTTAACGGGTTGACAGGGAAACAGATCATCGGTCCGCGCAACCGCTTCGCGGGCCGCCTTTCATCGTTTGAAGAAAACAGAGGAGGAACTGTGTCTCAAAAACTCTGGAAACGCCCCCTACCCCTACTCGCCTTCGTGCTCCTGACCGCCGCTGCCGCCTGGGCGGTGACCGCGACCCAGGCCGACGCCGGCTGTGGCTCCTGCGGTGGACCGAAGCGCTACGCCTATGGATACGCCGACGGCGCTGGCTCCTCAGCCACCGCCGCCGCCAAAGCGGACGCGATCAGCAATGCCTTCGGATCCCCTGCTGGCTGCATCCCTTGCAACATCAACACCGTCTACGTGAGCGTTATCCCGCCCCAGGTGGTCGACCACGGTGAAGATCAGCTACAAGTGCCAGGGTGGAATCTGTATTCCGCCGCGACCGGACCTACCATAGCTCAAGGTTTCATACCGCCCGACGTCCGCGCGGCGCGAAGTCGCAACCGCGCGACAGAGCCGCCTCCGTACTTCACTCCCACGGAGGCGGCTCACCTTGCTAGGCCACGCCTCAGGCGAGTGTCCGGCGGGCAAAGCGGTGGCTCGAGCGTTTCTCGAACCGTTCTTGCGCCGGATTGAAGCGCAGGTGATCGATCTCGATCGACTCACCGTCGATGCGCAGCCAGTTGCAGCTGTTGACCCCGCGCTCGGCGCGACGCCCACGGTTCGACGTGGTGG
>QIHU01000313.1 GCA_003231035.1 Acidobacteriota bacterium | reverse complement strand
GATCGCGCTCGACTTCGACCAAACTCAGGGCGATGCGGCGCAGCTCAGGTTCGCTGGCCAGCCCTAGACCGTAGGCGGCGTCCAAACCGGCCTCCTCGCTCCCCATCCCACGCAGCATCGATTCCCAAGCCCGTGTCTTGAGGATGCGCTGCTGAAAGGCGTCGGCCACCTTGAAGCCGGGGTCAACCCCGGCCTCGACCGGCCGCTGTTTGAGCAGCCAGAACGAGTGAATGGTGCCGACGGCGGCCACTTCGAGATCGGCCAGTGCCTGACTCAAGCGGCGACGGTGGCTAGCAGGCTCAGAGGCAGCTGTCGCCAGTAAGTGTGAGACGCGCGAGCGCAGCCGTTCTTTGAGCTCCGCCGCCGCCGCTTCGGTGAAAGTGACCACTGCGATGCGCGACAGCGGTCGATCACCGCTCTCGATCGTGCGCAAGACCCGCTCGACCAAGACCGTCGTCTTACCGGTTCCGGCCGCCGCTTCGACCAACAGATGGCCGCGCCGATCGACGCTCTCAACTCCGCTGGCCCGGCGCCGTGCCTCGGCGTCGGCCGGAACGAAGGCTGGCGTTGGAGCGGCAGTCACGACTCACCCTCCTCGCCAGCTTGGCGCCAGCCGAGCGCCACCTTGGGATCCTCGGCCTTGTCTTCGATCAACCTACGCCGCCCCGGACCGCAAACCGCGTTGAACTCACAAAGGTGCTCGCAGAAGTAGCCATGTTCCACCTGGTGCAACTCGCCACGGCCCAGGCTGGTGACGATGCCGTCGACCACGCGATCGAGTTCGCCCGCACAGCGGTCAAAATCCTCGGCCGACCACTCGAACCGCGCATGTTGGTTGGCGGAAGTCACTCCGATGTAGCTCCCATGGACCGCACCCACACCCTCAAACAGCTGTGGCAGAGCGCGGGCGTAGAGCGCCAATTGCAACCGTTCGCCGCCGCGCAGGTCGCCGGGTGGATACTCGCGCGGCTTCATTCGGCCCGTCTTGTAGTCGACCACGCGGAAGGCGCCGCTGGAGCCCTGGTCCATTCGATCGATCCGACCTCGTAGGGCCAAACGATGGCCGCCCAACACCAACTCGCTCACTCGTTCCTCGCGACCACCAAAGGCCACCTCATACCCCACCGGTCGCCACGCCGCGCCCCTCTCCACCTCTAGTTCCAAGAACCGACGAAGGTCGCCCAACAGCCGTCGTCGGCGGGCTTGCCAAAGGACTTCCGGCCCTTCCTCAATCCACCGTGGGTGGTCCGCTTCCAGCCGCTCCAGGATGGGCGCCACAAGCTCTTGGGCCGTCGGCAAGGTCTCCGCGGTGAGTGGCAGCAGCCCCTCCGCGTCCAAGTCCACGAAGAGGGCGTGCAACAGTGCATGGTAAATGTGACCGATCAGGCGCGGGTCTTGGTCCAGCCGCCGTTCGGGCGGTGATTCGCTACGCAAACCGAGCACGTCGTGGTGGAAGAAGCTGAACGAGCAGCGGGCGAACCGTTCTAGAGCGGAAGCGGAGAGGGCGAGTGCGCCCCCG
>QIHU01000219.1 GCA_003231035.1 Acidobacteriota bacterium | reverse complement strand
GGGAAGCCCAAGATCGCCTCGTTGGGCTGCGGAGGTCCGCACCTCCCTTCCATAAATTTAAACGGTGAATCCACTCTATCAGGGAAAAGCAATATGGTGAGCACTAGCACTTTTCAACCCACACAGAAAGAAAAGATCGCTGTCGCCTTGGCCTATCTGGCCTACTCGGGGGAGGAGATCATTGCCAAAGTTGGCAAGGAAAGGGTCGAGGAAGAAACTCTGACCCTGATCCAAGAGACACTGCCCAAGATCTCGGTACTTTGCGAAGGCGGTGAGCCGGACTGGAAGGTCGTCTGGGGCCCAGCCCTCTACACCTTTCCCTTGGCGCTGTACCAGGACAATGGCATGTTCGTGGCCCAGCGGGTTACCCGGCCGAACGAGTACGCGATTGCCATTCGCGGCACCAACGGCGTCGCCATCCAGGATTGGCTACGCGAGGACCTTCGGGTCTGGCGGAAAGTCGCCTGGCCGTTGCCGACAGGAGTTACGGCCCAGGGGAAGCCCAAAGTCTCCAAAGCCACCAGCATCGGGCTCGACGCCCTCTTGACCAAGATGACCCCCAAAGAAACTCTGCCGGGAGCGGGCCAGGACATCACATCTTTCCTGAAAGGTTTGGCGGCTTCGGGCCCTTGCAAAATCCTGGTTACCGGACACAGCTTGGCCGGCTGTCTGGCGCCAACCTTGGCTCTCCGCTTTCGCCAATCCCAAGGTCTTGACGGTGGCTGGGATCCCATGGGGAACGCCACGGTATCCACCATCTCCTTCGCCGGCCCCACCGCCGGCAACGCAGACTTCGCGGCCTTTTCGAATGCTCAACTCGGAGAGCATTGTGACCGCATCTATAACACCCTGGACATCGTTCCCGCGGGCTGGGAAACGGCGACACTGAAACCCTTACCGGGCCTCTACACCAGCGGCGGCATCAACATGAACTTCGCCCTGAAACTCGTCTACAAGCTTCTCTACTACACCCTGCGCGGCTACCAGCAGATCGATCACGGCAATCCCTTCACCTGGACGATCCAGGCTGAAGAGGACAGCTACGTTTCCCAGGCCGGAGTGCAGCACTTTGACTCCTATCCACACGTCCTGGGCGTGCCAGAACTCCTAGAGGTGATCCAGAAGAAGTAGGCGCCGCTAGCGCTCTGGTAGTCTTCATCCTCCGAAAACAAGTTTGCGATTGCGCCGATCGGAATCGGCACGCGGAGTTTCGAGAGACCATGCACAGGCGTCGAGAATAGAACTCCACCCCTGCGGATGGACCCACGCTACCTCTTGACCCCCGAATCCGATCGAGCAAGATCGGCCAACTGTTTCAGGAAGCTGACGCGACGACGACGGGACCGTGGGAGCTGCCCCAGAAAGTCGGTCCGTACAAGATACTGAAGATCCTGGGTGTCGGGGGAATGGGAACCGTCTACCTGGCGGAGCAGCTCCCCCGGCGAGTGGCGCTGAAGCTGATCCACTGGGGTGGGGATCCGAACGAAACGCTGCGCCGCTACGAGCTGGAGCGCGAAGCCATGGCGCGCTTCAACCACCCCGCGATCGCCCAGGTCTTCGACGCTGGTGCCACCGCGCACGGGCAGCCCTACATCGTCCTCGAGTACATCCCGGGCGAGCCGATCACCCAGTACTGTGACCGCCGCGGCCTAGACCTTCGCAGCCGCCTAGAGCTGCTCGTCGCCGTGTGCGACGGCGTCGCGACCTCAAACCCTCGAACATCCTGGTATCCGAAACCAAGAGCGGCCCCCGCCCCAAGATCATCGACTTCGGCATCGCCAAGGCGCTAGAGCCGTGGAGCGAAGCGGCGGCCGTGGCCACGGCGACTCGGCTACGCATGGGAAGTCCGGGCTACATCAGCCCAGAGGCGCTCCTCCAAGGACGGCAAGCGGTGGACACCCGCTCCGACGTCTACTCGCTCGGCGTCGTCCTTTGTGAACTCCTAGCCGGGGTTAGACCTTCCAATACTTCCACCGTGGCCACCACTCCACGGATCCCCAGTCTAGCCTCGG
>QIHU01000629.1 GCA_003231035.1 Acidobacteriota bacterium | reverse complement strand
TCTTCGCCTGGTTCGAAGGCGACTTCCTCGCCTATCTCGAACGCCAAGGTCAGGGTAAGCCGGTGATCCTCAACTACATCAACCTCTACCGCGGCGCCAACGATCAAATCCCCACCGGCTACTCCATCCATTACTTTCCCTACGACAAGAAGATCAACCAGCAATAGCCGCCCGCGCGGCGCGTGGCGCGCTGTAGGATCGGCGCATGCGTGCATCCTTTGCCGGTCCCTGGGTTGTGGTTCCTCTCCTGCTCGTCGCGGGGTGCGGGGAACCCCCAGCACCGGCACTGCCGACAGCGACCGCTACCCAAGAGACTCCCTCTGCTGTCAACGGCTTCGAGCTGCTCGGCATGGTGGTCCTTCCCACCGGCTTCGAGGTTGACGGCACCGAGGTCGGCGGGCTCTCCGCCATCACCTACGACCGCCAGCGCGATCACTTCTACGTCTTGTCGGACGACCGTAAGCGAACGGGCTCCGGCTCGCTTCTATACCCTTCGCCTCGACATCGACACCGCCGCGGGCCACCTCTCGCCCGGCGGATTCGATTTTCTCGCCCAGACCCCTTTACACGCAGCGGACGGAGAACCGTTCGCCACCGGCACCATCGATCCCGAGGGAATTGCCCTCTCCTCCAACGGTAGCCTCTTCCTCTCTTCGGAAGGTGACACGCCGCGACGCATTGAGCCCTTCGTTCGAGAGATGGCTTTGGATGGTAGCCACATCCGTGCTCTCGACGTTCCGGCCCCCTACCTCACCGCCGAAGGTGGCGACCGAGGCGTTCGCCGCAATCTGGGCTTCGAGCCTCTCACCGTAACTCCCGACGGCACGCTGCTGATCACCGGGACCGAGAATGCACTCTTCCAGGATGGCGCCCCCGCTTCGCTCGAAAGTGGCAGCCCATCCCGCCTCTTAGTTTTTGACACCGCCACCGGCCAGGCGCGGGCCCAGTACCGCTACCGCACCGATCCGGTCGTCGCCCCTCCCGCCGAGCCCGAGGGCTTTCACACCAACGGGTTGGTCGAGTTGCTAGCCCTCGACAACCAGACTTTGCTCGCCCTCGAACGGTCGTATTCGGTGGGCGCCGGCAACTCGATTCGGCTCTTTCGAGTGACCCTCGACGAAACCGGTTCACTCGACGACGACGGCTCGAAAGCCGCCACCACAAGTACGCCCGCCGTCGCCAAAACACTGCTGCTCAAACTCAGCAACTTGGGTTTGGCGCTCGACAACATCGAAGGAATGACTTTCGGGCCCGATCTCGAAGACGGGCGCCGGACGCTGATTTTGGTCAGCGACAACAACTTCAGCGCCGACCAGATGACACAGCTGATCGCCCTCGCCGTAGAGCCCGTCTTTCTGCTCAACCACTCGGCGAGATCCGCCCGAACTCAGCCATAGGAGCCATCCACCATGTCTCGATACCTCTGGGCAGTCCTCGCCCTTACCCTCGCATTGGAGCCCACCGTCGCCGACGCGGCACGCCGCAAGGAGACCACCAAAACCGCACTCGCCCAAGGTCGCCAGATCGCCGGACCGGGCGCTGTCTTGCCCCAACGGCAACGAGTCGAACCGGTCAATCGGATGGTCGAAGAACGGCTCAAAACCCTGCTCCCCAAGCTGATGCGCGAAGCTCACCTCGACATGTGGCTGGTGATCAACCGCGAGTACGCCGAAGATCCCGTCTACCTGACCCTAGTCCCCACACCGGCCTTTGCCGCCCGCCGCACCACGATGCTGGTCTTCTTCGACCGCGGCCCCGAGGCCGGGGTCGAAATGTTGACCGTCAACCGCTACCCACTGGGTCCGCCCTACGA
>QIHU01000322.1 GCA_003231035.1 Acidobacteriota bacterium | reverse complement strand
TGCGGAATCACATTCCAGACGAAGTCGCGTTGGTACTCGACCACCGCGTCGAGGCGAAAGGAGCCGACTGGGAGCAAGACCGCGAGCACCGCCAAGGTCAACGCCAGTTCGTAGCTGACCATCTGTGCCGAGGCGCGAATCGAGCCGAGCAGCGAGTACTTGTTGTTCGAGGCGTACCCGGCCATGACCAGCGAGTAGACACCGAGGCTGGCCAGGGCCAGGAAGAGCAGCACTCCGGCGTCGACGTCGGCGACGACCAGTGGAATCACCGTGCCTTTGACCTCGATCGGCGGGCCGAATGGAATGACGACGAAGGTCGACAGTGCCGGCAAAACGGCGAGGATCGGGGCCAGGAGGTAGAGGGGTTTGTCCACCGTGGACGGGGTTACGTCTTCCTTGAACAGAAACTTGAAGACGTCGGCCAGGGGTTGCAAGATGCCCAGCGGTCCCAACCGGTTGGGGCCAGGCCGATCCTGAATCAGGGCGCTGCCACGCCGTTCGACCCAGACCATGATGGGAGCGATGAAGCCCAACAGAAAGGCCAAGTAGAGGCCCAACTTGGCGAAGGTTGCGACGGTGGAAACGTTCACCGCAACCCTTCCCCTGCCGTTGCCTTGGCCACGCTGGGAGGCTGAGCGCTGGCGTTGTGAGCGTCGACGGCGCGGCCAGCGCCGGTGAGGGGGTCGAGGGTAGTCATCCGCGCCACCACCTCCTCGGGGAGTGGGGCGCCGGTGGAGGGCAGTTTCCACCCCTTAAGAGCGTTGAAGCTCGCCACCTGCTCGACCATCGCCGCGTAGACCTCGGCCGCGCCACGGTGCTTCCAAGAGGCATCAAAGCGGGTGAGCAGATCGGCCAGCACTTCGACCCCGGAGCGGACCTGGCCGGGACTGGGGAAGGCGGCCTCGAAGGGTTGCACCCGGCCGGCCGAGTTGACGAAGGTGCCGCTCTTTTCGGCATGGGTGGCAATGGGGAGGGCGACGTCGGCGGCGCGCGCGAGGGCGGTGTCTGCCCAACCGAAGACCACCAAGTAGTTGGCGCGCCGCAAGCGGGCGACCGTCGCTGGATCCTCGGCGGCCGCGCCCAAAACGCTGTCGGCGATCACCAGCGTCGCGCAGCTCTCGGCGGCCTCTCCCGCGAGCAGCATGGTGGCGTCGATGGAGCCGGGGCCGCTACCGGCTAGGCCAGCGAGTTCGGCACCGCGACGGTTAGGGCTGGTCTCGGTACCGCGAATCCCGCCCTTGGCGGTGGGGATCCTGCGCGGCCCGCCTCGCCATGGACGCTACGGTGCGGCGAACCGACGGCGTCGGCGATTTTGGCCAACAGGAACGCCTCTTCGTTGCTCAGGTTCCCGGTACCCAGAAAGACGTTCGCCCGCTGTTGATGGGGTGTGCGCAGGTGGCGGGCCACCGCGTCCAGCGCCGCTTTCCAGGTGGCGGGCTGCGCCTCGCTCTGGCTACCTTCGGCGCGCAGGCGCGGGTGGGTGAGTCGAGCGCTCTCTTCGTAATGCTGATAGCTACCTCGGCCGTGGTCGCACATCCAATAATCGTTGACATCGGGGTTGAACCGGGGCTTGTAGCGCTTGATTTTTCCATCCCGATGCTCGACGGTGATGTTGCAGCCGGCGTCGCAACCGGTGCAGACCGAGGGCTTCTTGTCGAGATACCAGACGCGCTCGGCAAAACGG
>QIHU01000643.1 GCA_003231035.1 Acidobacteriota bacterium | reverse complement strand
GGGCTTCGGCGCGGCGCGCCTGATCGAGCGCTGCTGGCGGCTCGCCCAGCAGCCGGTGGAGCACCCCGATGGAGTAGAGGGCGAGTGCCTCGCGCCGATCCTCGTGGCTGGCCCGCCAATGCGGTAGCGCGCGTAAATACGCGCTGAGCGCCTCGCGTCTGCCCTCGGCATCTCCCCGGGCGTAGGCCACCGCCGCCTCGGTCTCAGCTTCTTCGGCCAGCCAGGTGCGGCGGCCGGAGGCGGTCGAGCGGTCGAGAGCATCGACCGTGATTCGTACTCGCCCGGCAGGCGCCGAGGCCAGCTGTGAGCGAATTGAGAGCCGGTAGCGCTGGTCCCTCTCCGGTTCGAGCACCGCATACTCGGTACCGTCGCGGTCGAGCGGTCGGTCGACCCTCAACCGGTGCCGGTCGTCGTCGCCACTTCCACCACCACGTCGATACCGAGCTGCTCGACCGCGATCCGCCAGGGTTGCTCAGCGGAGAGCTCAAGAGTGAAAGTGACGACCTCGCCAGCCACCAAATCGACCCCGTCGCCCCAGTCCCCCTCCAAGGTATGAATCGGCTCAACGTTGTGCCTACAAGAGAACCACAGCGATAGCGCGCCGATAGCGAGGAGGCTGTGGGTGGCGTACCGCAAGGTTGGCCTAGTCATGGGGTACCCGATGGCGAGGGCCGTGGGGGGCGGTTCTCGGCCACTTCAGAAAAGTTGACTCGCGGTGGGATAGCTCAGCATCTCGCGACAGCAAGTTCATGACCGCAATCGAAACCGAAGATCGGATTAGACACACTACAGAAAAAGGAGAGAAGAAATGGCAACTGTAGACGTATTGATGGCCGTTGATGTTGAAGGGGCCTTGGCCAGTGACAACCTGAGTTCGAACATCTACTTGGTGGATACCAACAAGTACATGGGCTCTGGGAATGAAGGGCAAGATGAGTTGAAGACCACGCTCAGCATCGGCGACACCATCGTCTGGTCGGTGGCGCCCATCGATCCGGGCACCAATGCCACCCTTGTGAGCTTCAGCGGAACGGCCGTAACCGACAAGGTCATCGCACCGGTCGAGCAAACCAACGGCAGCTTCAGCTCGCTGTTCCAGCCGGCGGGAGGCACCCCCGCGGGTACCTCGTATCAGTACTCGGCCACCCTGAGCTTCGAGGGCAAGAACATGACCTTCGATCCGTACTTGATCGTCGCCTGATCGGCGCTGAGTAGTCAATGCGACTCGCTGGGTTCTGAACGTTTCAGAATGGCCCAGCGGGTCGCGGTTGTCAGCCGCCTGCTTGGATCGCTGCGCCAAGAGACGAGAATCGAGCTTCCCAGCTCCTCGAAACGGAGTGACTTCCATACTGGCAAGTGTGCCGCGAGCCTGATTTGTTACGGTTCTTCCGGGTCTCATCCAGCCCCCGAGTTGGCTCTACCTTAGGGAGCGCGGCGAACCACTGAGTATGCGAGCACTTCGCTGGCAATGCCGGCACGTGCTAGCATTACCTTGGAAGATCGCACCCCCGGGAGGATGGAAAGTGGCCAACTTGAGTGTCAGAAAGCTGGATGACGAGACCGTGGCCCATTTGCGGGTGAGGGCGGCAAGTTTCGATGGAAGAGGAGGTCCGTCAGATTCTAAAGCAGGCGGTGTTGGCGCCGGATCGGATCGGAGATCTAGCGGTGCGGCTGTTCAGTCCAGCGTGGGGCGAAACCGTGCTGGAACTCCCAGAGCGCGAGGTGAACGAACCCTTGAAGTTCTGACCATGATCGTGCTCGACACCAATGTCGTTTCCGAGTTCATGACCTCCCCGCCGGCTCTGTCGGTTCAGACGTGGCTCAACGCCCAGGATGCGGCGACTCTCTATTTCACCACCATATCGATTGCCGAGATCAGCTACGGCCTGCGAGTCATGCCCGATGGCCGGAAGCGACAAACGCTGGTGAATCGATTCGAAGACTTCCTAGCCGCCGCTTTCGACTCGCGAATTCTCTCCTTTGACGAGGATGCCGGGCGAGCCTATGGCGAGATCCGGGCCCATCGCCGAGAGCAGGGCCGCCCGATGAGCAACTTCGACGGCCAGATCGCGGCAATTGCCAAGACCCGAGGATTCGCCATCGCCACGCGAAACATCAAGGACTTCGAGGACTGCGGATTGGAACTGATCGATCCCTTTTCCGTAACCGACGACTCGGCGGGCAGCGGGTTGAGGTAGACCGGGCGAGAAGACAATACTGAGCGGCATCCAGCCTTACGATGCTCGACCTTCCGAGTGCGCCTTGTGGCACTCCGCGGCGGCACTCTCGCTGGCTGGCACCGACGGCAGGTCGCTGCGTCTGGGCTCACAAGTCATGGCGCTGAAGGAGTCTGAATCCCTCCTTTTCGGCGGCATTGGCAAGGCGATGGTCCAGGCAGACTAGTTGCAGACTGCTGGGACGACCTTCGGAGGCGAGAAAAGCCGCCGCCAGTTGGAGGGCGTCCGCCGCTCTCAGGTCGTGAACGCGGAGGAACCTGCGCGCGGTGAGGCGAACCGACTCCACCGGATCGATCAGGTGCCACCGCGCCGAGAGCGCTTCCAGCAGTTGCAGCGACTGTGTTGTCTCGCTCGCAGTGAGATGGCCCATGCGCTCGAGCCGCGCCACTGCTGAGGCACACTCCACCTCCGTGGCCCACCACACCGCGACGCCGCGCCCGTCGCGGAACAAGTTCTCTAGGGCGTCGCTGGTCTCTTCTGCGACCAGTAGGGGAACGATGGCGGAGGCGTCCCAGAATCTCAGCGGCCGCTCCTTCTCTCTTCGAGCAGTATCGCCAGAGCACCGGCGCCGCCGCGTGGCTTCGGTCGCGGCTGGCGGAAGAGATCCTCACTCTTCGCACTTTTCTCACTCGTCGCCCGGCGCAGCAGACCTTGGCGTTCCAAGCGGGCGACACGGCCCTCTGGGTTGGGGGCATGGTCAGCGAATACCGAGGC
>QIHU01000781.1 GCA_003231035.1 Acidobacteriota bacterium | reverse complement strand
TCTCCTGGAAGGCGGGGTTGAGGGCCTGGACGCGCAGCTTGGCCGGCACCGTGCCGTCGTCGTAGAGCACCCGGCCCGAGAGGGCGCCGCGGCCGAGCATGACGATATCGAGGTTGACCGTCTGGGCGACGAAACGCACCCGGCCGCGGGCTTCGCCCTTCTGGCCGGTGGTGGGATCTTGGGCGCGCAGCACGAAAAGATCGCCGCAGGCGGTCTGACGCACGTAGTCGAAGAGAAACTCGCCGGCCGCGTCGGTGCGTACCGCCGCCGTCACGTGCGGCCGGCACTGGGTGACGCAGATCGGGCACTCGTCGGTTTCCACCAGCTCGACGCGGGCAAAAGGCACCGGCTGGCCGTCGGCGCCGATCACCCGACCGCTCACCAGGGTGGCGTCCATGGTCACCGTGACCACCTCTTGGGTGATGACCTCGCCGGTCACCGAGGTCAAGTCGCGCACCGTCAGCGGTTGGCTGACGAAGGGAGAGAGCGGGTTGTCGAAGAGGACTCGCACCAGCCGGCTGTTGGCGAAGCCGGCCAGCGGGTTGGGCGGCAGGCCGAGAGCGGGGGCCGAGCTGACCTCGGTCTGGATCACGCCGCCGTTGCTCAGCTTGCCCGGAATCTCGAAACGGGTGGAGTCGCGCGGTAGCAGGGAAAAACCGTCCACGTCTTGCGACAGCAAGACTTCGACAATGTGGCCGGTCGGGTCGACCTGGCTGTTCTGGACCGCCGCCACCACCTCGAAGGGGCGGGGGCTCAACGAGCGCACGAAACCGGTGCGGGTGGTTTCCGGCGTGCCGTCGCCGTCGCTGTCGACGAAGAGGGTGAAGGAGGTATCCGTGGACGCGTACTCGACCCAGGCGAGGCCGCTGGCCGAGAGCGAGACGCCAGAGAAACGCACCGCCCGCAGGGCGCCGGTGGCACTAGGCACCAGGAGTTCGAGCGACCCCGAGGCGCTAGCGCCTGAACCTGCACTCAGCTCGACCCTGTACCCGGTCGCCTCGGGTACCGCCATCGTCGCAAGCTGCGCGCCGGTCAACTCGTAAAGATCGGCGAAAGGCAGACCGCGCAGCCGGTCGGCCTGTGCGCCACCGCCCGCGAGCACGGCGCCGCTCATCCGACTGCGCACGGTCAACTCCAGATCCGAGCCCACCGCCAGAGCGCCCTCAATCGGCCCCAGGAAAGCGGTGGTCGCGGCGAAGCGCTCGAACATCGCCACCGGGCTTGTCAAGGAGGCTTCCGCGGCGAAGACTTGCCCCAAAGCGGTGCCGAGAAGTCCGCCGCGTTGGGTGGTGCGGCGCAGTTCGTCCCACTCCCATTCTTCGTCTCGCGCCCCGTTCCATTCGAGCGCCAAGACCGCCGCCGCGTCGAAGAGGTCTTCCCCGAAATCGACGTGCCGTCCCGCCTGGGCGAAGCTGTAAACCCGCGCGTCCACCTGCGGCCGCGTCACCAGAGGCAACGTCCCACTGAGCAAGGAGGCGGGCGCCGTGGCGAGCGAGAAACCGAGGCCGATCAGCCCCAAGCCGTGGCGCACCACCGAGGCCGGTAGAGCTTCGCTCGAACGGGGCAAGATGATCGTCGTCGGTGAGAGCGGAATGCCGTTGTCGCCCACCCCGACCGTCAGCTCAAAGACCGGCGTGATGGACGACGGGCTTCTCACCGCCGTCGAGACCACTCGCCCCGTCCGCTTGGAGCGCAGCCGGAACTCGGCCACCTCCGACTCACCGGGCAGGAGCGAGGGAATCGTCACCGTTCGACTTCCGATCACCTCGACGCCCGAGAGGC
>QIHU01000798.1 GCA_003231035.1 Acidobacteriota bacterium | reverse complement strand
CGCGACGCTCCATCTCGGCGAAGAGCGGCGCGAACCACTCCGGGTGCTCGTAGAAGATGGCGACCGGTCGATGCTGGGACAGTGACATGAGTGGGCTCCTTTCGGGGCTGGTGTGGACGGTGCGTGGCCTGATGCCACAAAGATGACCAACAATATAACTTTTTAATCGTCAGACACAAGCCCGGAACTAGATCCAGATCAACTCGAGCTCTATCTCAGACCATCGCAGGGCTCCGAAGAGGGCATCCAAGCCCTCCTTCCTTCGGTTTTGAAGACTTCAAACCAACTCCTGCTCCGACTCGTATATCCTTCGCCGGAATACTCGGTTTCAAATGCTGGCGGGAGGAGTCCAAAGTGTCCACGTCTTCGAGCCCAAACCGGGCTCATTCAACCCAGATGCACCCCATCCAAGAAGTCGCCGCGGGGCTCGGAATTCCCGAGCAATACCTACTTCCTTTCGGCAAAAGCAAGGCCAAGGTCCAGCTCGAAGCGCGGTCCGCCAGCAGCGGCATGGGCCGGCTAATCTTGGTGACGGCGATCACTCCGACCGATGCTGGCGAGGCCCACATCGGCGAGAAGGTCTGTTTGGCACTGCGTGAACCCTCTTTCGGGCCAATCTTCGGCATGAAGGGTGGAGCGACCGGGGGCGGCAAGGCCACCGTCGAGCCCAGCGATGAGATCAATCTCCACTTCACCGGCGACTTCCATGCGATTTCCGCCGCCAACAATTTGCTAGCGGCCATCCTCGACAACCATCTGCACTACGGCAACAAGCTCGGCATCGACCTGCGCCGGATCCTCTGGCGCCGCGTCATCGACCTCAACGACCGCTCGCTACGGCAGACGGTCATCGGCCTCGGTGGCCCAGGGCAAGGGTTGCCGCGCGAGACCGGATTCGACATCACCCCCGCCTCCGAAGTGATGGCGGCGCTCTGCCTGGCTGAAGACGCGGACGATCTGCGCCGCCGCCTCAGTCGCATGTTGATCGCTCTCACCGCCGACCAAGAGCCGATCACCCCCGCCGATCTCGGCGCCGTCGGCGCCATGTTGGTCGTCTTGCGCGACGCCCTGATGCCCAACCTGGTACAAACCAGCGAAGGGGTTCCCGCCTTCATCCATGGGGGCCCTTTCGCCAATATCGCCCACGGCTGCAACTCGGTCATCGCCACCAAGATGGCGATGGCCTTCGCCGATTGGACGGTGACCGAAGCCGGGTTCGGTGCCGACTTGGGTGCCGAGAAATTCTTCGACATCAAATGCGCCGGCGCTGGCTTGAAGCCGGCCACCGCCGTCCTGGTCGCCACCGCCCGAGCCCTCAAACGGCACGGCAAGGTCAAGAAGGCGCAGTTGGACGAACCCAACGCCGAGGCGGTCGCCGCCGGCCTGCCCAACCTCTTCAAACACGTCGAGAACCTCAGCAAGTTCGTCGGCCCACCGGTGGTGACGGTCAATCGGTTCGCCCAAGACAGCACCGAGGAGATCGAGGTTATCCGCCGCGCCTGCGTCGAGCAGTTGAAGGTACCGTTCGCCGTGTGCGAAGGGTTTGCCCAGGGCGGCGAAGGCGGTGCCGAGCTGGCACAAACCGTGGTCGATCACGCCAAGGCCAACACTCACATTTTCAAACCCCTCTACGACCCTGCCCAATCGCCGCGAGAGAAAATGGAGACGATCGCCCGCACCATCTATGGCGCCTCTGAAGTCACCTACACGGCCCAGGCTCGACGCGACCTCAAATTGATGAGCCGCCTCGGTTACGACGCCCTCCCCCTGTGCGTCGCCAAGACCCAAAAATCACTCTCCGACAACCCCTTCAAAGTTGGCCGTCCCGAAGACTTCACCATCGCCGTGCGCGGCGTAGTCCCCGCCGCCGGTGCCGGCTTCCTCATTCCGCTGTTAGGCACCCTGCTCAGAATGCCCGGCCTACCCAAGTCACCGCAGTCGGA
>QIHU01000680.1 GCA_003231035.1 Acidobacteriota bacterium | reverse complement strand
ACCGCGTGATGCTCATGTCGAGTCCACAAGAGAGCGATCAGGACGTTGACATCGAGCAAGATGCTCTTCACGTCTCATCTTCCAGCAGCAGTCGGACGGTTGAGGACGAAACGGCCGAAGAGCGCGGGCCAGGGTCCAACACCGTCAAGCCGTGGAGCTTCACAGTCGGGCAGTCAGCCTCCAGAGCTCTTCGCAAGAGAGCCGAGGCCATCTTCCCCAAAGAGGTCGAACGGCTCGCGGCCAGCCGTTTGACTTGCCGGAGAACGTCATCATCGATCGCAAGCGTCGTCCGCATGGATGAATGATGATATTTCCCGGAAATGATGTCAAGGCCGCGCAGGCGGCATCAAAGCTTCGACTGCCGGATCCGTGCTCCTAAGTACGGCGAGGAGCAGACCAGGCGGATGACGCGGCAGATACAGGTGCATACGGTGTTGGAGTAGAAGTTCGGTGAGAAGGGACGGCTAGCACTGGGTGACAGAGCGCCGGCTCACTACGTGACCGGCACCCACGCGGTCATCCCGCGGGCGGCACCATGGCTGGTGAGCACCCGTCCGACTCGCTCAGCGTGGGTCCTTGGTCGACAAGCTCGAAACCCGCCCGGCAGGCTCGCGCCGATACGGATCTCGGCGAGCATTCTTGGCCTGTGCCACCGACGTGAACCGTTGGACGCTGCCCCGCGAGGCGGGTTCGCGGGGGTGAAGGCGCTGATAGAAGGCCATCATGATGGCCACCTCTCGCAGGTTGTCCGGGGCGTCCGCTTCTTTCCAAGGCGGCGGCATCTCTTCGACCGACCTGTAGCGATAGAGCGGCACCTCAGTCCTCCTCAAAATCGAAACGCTCGGCCAATAGCGCGGCATCGAAGCGATCCAAGGGGCGTACTGTATCTTTCTTCATCCGCCAGAGCGTGCGCGGCGTTACCACCCGCACCGGGGTGTCCCCGTAACTCGTAGTCTCGGTTTCTAAGTCCGAGAACGAGAAAGCTTCCCCAAGGCGGGTAAGAATGTCGAGACCAAATCCCTCAGGAGGTACATAGCGCACCGCCGGATAGTCCCCGCACAAATCTTCAGCCGAAATGTCCTCGATGGTCGGATCCTCGTACACGCTGCGCAAGGCTTCCTTGAGACGCTCTACGTTGGCCCTGTTTTCTGCTATGAAGAGGTCGAGGTCCGCCGTAGCCCGAACAAGCCCATGCAATCCAAGCGCGACAGCACCAAAAACGGCGTACTCCACCCCCTGGTCTTCCAGGGCACGAAAGAGTTCGCGGAGTCGAGTTTCGTCAGGCAGTCTTGTCTTCATTCGTCAGCCGGAGGGGTGGTGGTGCGGGGTCCTGATGATTCTGGCATACAACGGCTGAGCCAGCACAAGCCGCCGCCTCAGTCTCTCCGAAAGATCCTCTCCAGCTCGCGAGGTGTCGGTAAACTCGCGGGTGGGGGTGACGGTTTAACCTCTCGGGATATGGTGTAATCGTCAGAATGAAGGTAGGAGCGGCGATACGAGCCCCTCAGCGCAGGAGAACTAGGATGAATGCGATCAAGTTTGAAACGACTGTCGACGAGAGGGTCGCCGTTGCCATGCCGAAGCTACGACCCATGCTCGGTAGACGAGTCGAGGTGATAGCGCTTGAAGCCCAACCTGCGTCCTCTGAGCGAATCACACTCGACGAGTTTCTAGCCGGTCGACTAGAACGCCCTGCGGACGTCGAACCCGTGACGCTTGAGGCCATGGAGTCGGCGATCGCCCGGGGAGC
>QIHU01000099.1 GCA_003231035.1 Acidobacteriota bacterium | reverse complement strand
GGGCCGGTCATTCCGAGGTCGTCGTAGAGCCAGCCTTCCCAGGTGATGATGGGTACCGCCACGTTGGTCAAGGTCGTACCGACGTCTCCTGAGTAGACGGTTGACGAGATGATCACCAGATCCCTTGCTTGGGCATCGGTTGGGGTCACGTCGGTGGCCGCGATCAGCGTCACGTTGAAGCCACGGCCTTCCAGGCGAGTTTGAATGGCCGTGTCTCCGGCGTTGAGCCAGATGTCGCCGACCACAAAGAGGATCTCTTTGCTCGAGGTCGGAGGCGGAGGCGTATCGCAACCCCACTCGATCTCGACGAAGTTGACCCAGAGGAACTCCCAGTCACCGCCGTAGTACTGCGACACTCGGAAGCGCACCTGCGTTTCGGCGGAGATAAAGGCGCTGATATCGAACTCACGATCATCCCAGACTTCGCCTTCGATGCCGGTGATGACCTCGAGAGTGGTCCAAGTAGCGCCACCGTCGCTCGAGATCTCGACCGTCACCGCGTCGTTGTAATCGACGCCGGAGCTGGTATCGAAGTCGAAGCGCAGGGTGGCGAAGGAGGCATCCGAAAGATCGACCTCACGGGCGAGGCTGGGCTCGCCGCCGGTGTTGGGTTGATCGTCGAGCCGCAAGTAGCCGTTGATCACCCGGACCTGACCGGCGTTCGGACCGGCACCGCCGGACTGCGGATCGTTCTCGATCCAGTTACCCGACCAGTCATCGGCGCCCGTGTTGCCGGTGAAGCCGTCGTCAAAGTCGTCCCGGACCTGGCCCGGGACGCAATCGGTGGTTCCCTTGTCGCAGTCGACCAAATCCATGTTGAAGTCACCCTGGCCCGATTGCGGCAGGTAGGTGCCGTTGGAGGGTTGGCTCGAGACGCTCCAAGTGAACCAACTGGAGGCACCGTTGTTGACGTTCTTACCGTTGGCGCCAACCCCAGCCTGGAAGGCGGAGCCGGTTCCGGCAATCGACACCTGAGCGCCCGCGAAGCCACCGATTCCGCTCAGGGTACCGCTCAGGTTGGTGTAGTAACGCCAGGTCGACGAATCCGCCGGACCACCGTTCTCCACATAGGCACTGGCATTCAGTTGCTTCTTCGGACTACCCGGAGGAGCGACGGTGGTCATGCCCGACATTTGGACGTTGACCACGAAGCCTACCGAGGGGTCGGCCGCGTCGAAGACGGTGCCGTTGATCTCGGCGGTACCGTCACTGTGCTCGGTGAAGGTGCCTTCCGGCGAGAAGATGAACTGGGTGCTTCCGATACCTGGCAACCACAGTGCGTGGCCACCGGAGGAACAGCGGGTCGCCAATCGCCTTGTCGAGGCAAATTTCGGTCTCTTCGTCGACACAGAAGGTGATGCCGGCGACGGCGCCGCTCTTGGGGAATTCGATCTCGAGTCGGCTGACGAAGCTCACTCCGAGGAGCACCGTCTGGAAGCTGTTGTTACCCAACTGCTGCATGCCGACGGTGGTGATTAGGTTGCCGTCGGCGTCGTAGGCCCGGATCTCGCCCATCGCCTCGTTGGAGTCGATGTCGAGGATGTCGACCGAAGCCAATTCCACCGGAGTGGCAAAGGTGAAGATGATCGTTCCACCGGCGAAGTTGTCGTCCGGGTCGCTCTGATCGCCGTCCTCGGAAATGATCAGAATCTTGCCGAGCGGATTGGCGTTGGCGCCCGCTCCCGGGCCACCACCGCTACCGACACCCGGGCCGCCGAACGCCTGGTTCGGAGTGCCGAGGTCCCAGTCACCACCGCTCGGGTTTGAGGAATCGAAGATCATCGCCGGATGGTTCACCGGATCGTTGGTGGTCACCGTCACGCCGAGCGAGGACCACTCGTCGTCGATGATCTGACCAGTGCTCAGGTTGCCACCATTGGCGTCCGACTCAAAATCGATGGTCGGCAGGCAGATGCTTTCGGAGGACGAGTTGTAACCAAAGTCGACGTCGTCGCGCATCTCGCCCGGTCCGAGCACCAAGCTCGCTTGGTGCGGAGTG
>QIHU01000252.1 GCA_003231035.1 Acidobacteriota bacterium | reverse complement strand
CTATCTGGCCGCCAAGCTCAGCTTGGCGCGCTACCGGACTTTCTCGATTCCGGCTTCAGGGGTCAAGGCGGTCGAAGCCTACCGGCAGCTGACGCCGGCCGATTTCTCGACCCGCAGCCCGTCTCAGCTGATCGCCCATCTGGGTGGAGTGGCCTCGCTGCTCCAGGTGGAGGAGGGACCGAAAGTCTCGGTGGTGGTGCGCACCAAGGATCGTCCCGATTTTCTAGCCAGGGCGCTCGCCAGCCTTGCCGCGAGTACCTACCGCAAGATCGAAGTCGTCTTGGTCATCGAAGTCGTCTTGGTCAATGACGGCGGTGAGCCGCCCCAGCCGCCCGCCGACTTTCCTTTGCCGCTGATGCGGGTGGAACTGCCGGAGGATCTGGGCCGAGCCCGGGCGGCGCAAGCGGGGGTGGATGCCGCCACGGGTGACTACGTGGCCTTCCTCGACGACGATGACGTGGTGGCTCCCGAGCACCTGGCGACCCTCGTCCAACTGGTCCAGGCTCCCGGAGTGCGAGTTGCCTACACGGACGCGGTGGTGGTGGTCTATGAACTGAGCGACCAGGCACAAGGCGAGAGCGAGAGTCTGGGTGGTTGGCGTTGTGTCGAACGACGGTTGCCCTACAGTCGCGACTTTGACCCCGACATCCTGCTCCTCGATAATTACATCCCATTCAACACTCTGCTCATCGAGCGCCCCCTCTTCGCCGAGGCGGGCGAGTTCGACACCAGCTTCGACTTTTTTGAGGACTGGGAGTTCTTGATCCGCTTGGCTCGCCGCACCGTCTTTTATCACCTGCGCGCGGTGACCTGCGAGTACCGCCACTACCGAGGGGGAGGCCACCACATTCTGGGCGAATCGGCGCGCTCGCGGGCCGATTTCCTGAAAGTCAAGGGCCGCGTCCTGGACAAACACCGGGAGTTGCTAACCCCCGCGAGATTAGCGCGGGCGATCGACACCCTGCGCCACGAGGTGGTGGAGCGCGGCGAAGAGGTCGGGCAGCTGCGTCTCCAGCTGGGCACCGAGCGCGAGGGTTACCGCGACGAACGTCGCCGCCACCGCCGAGAGCACCGCGAGGTGCTGGATGCTGCTCGGCGCCAGTCGGAGGAAGCGAGCCGGCGGATCGCCGAGGAGGCGACGCAGCGCCACCGGTTGCACGGTGAGGTCGTCTCGCTGCGCGCCGACGGCGAGAGGATGAGCGAAGAACTCGCCAGTAGCGGCCAGGAGATGCGCCGGCTCTTCGACCAAGAGAGCCAGCTGCGCCACGACCTCGCGGCTCAAACCGAAACGGTCGCCGCCACCTACGCCGAGATCGAGCGCTTGGGCGGAGTGGTTCACAAGATGGAATCGACCCGCGCCTGGCGCCTTCATCAATGGTTGCGACGGTGGCGCGGCTAACCCCTTGTGGGCCGCTAGATCGAGACGATGAACCGCATTGCCCTGCTGAGTAGTGAGCCGCTACGCCCCGCCATGGCGGGGATCGCCCTGCGCTACTACGAGATGGCCCGCCGCTTGCCGCGAACCGGTATCGAAGTGGTCTTGCTGACCCCTGGCGATCCCGCCGAGGTGCCGGAGATTCCCGCCGAGGTGCGGCGTTTCGAGCGCGGCAAGCTCGCCGCACTCCTCGCTGACTGCGACGGGGCGGTGGCCCAGGGCCAGCTGGCCAACGATCTGCTACTCGA
>QIHU01000036.1 GCA_003231035.1 Acidobacteriota bacterium | reverse complement strand
TGCGGGCGCGGATGGGCTGGGTGAACCCCCAGCCTCTGCCCGCCGCCACTCAGGCCGTCGTCTTCCTCACCGCGGCCGGCCCTCTATGGGCTAATCTCGCCGACCTAACCGACCACGATCTCGTCACCGCTCTGGCCAGCTGGACGACCTCCGGGCAGCTACCCGGCCATCCGCGATTGAGCGCGGCGGTGACACGGGGAGCGCTGAGGCGCCTCGATTTCGCGACCCCAGCGCCCACCCCGGCGGCGGTGGCCATAGCCCTCGATCCGGTCTCCTTGCCCACCGCGCGCCACCTCCATCGCCAAGCGTGGACCACCGCCGGTGGCCCCTGGCTGGGCCTCAGTTGGACCGACTCGCTCCAGGTTGCGGCCACCTGTCATGTTGCGGTGGATGGCTTTGGTCATAGCCTGGTTTCGGACACCGTCTTGACCCAGCCTTCACCCCAGCAGCTAGCACCCCTCCT
Organism: Acidobacteriota bacterium; assembly: GCA_003231035.1. GTDB lineage: Bacteria > Acidobacteriota > Thermoanaerobaculia > Multivoradales > SZUA-115 > SZUA-115. The sequence goes on along the minus strand of QIHU01000036.1, from coordinate 1,208 downwards.
CCAGGCCATCGACAAGATCGACCACCGGCGGCCGGCCTCCCCCGGCACCGCCGAGCCGTGGCCGACCGCCAGCTGGAAACAGCGGACAGCTCTGGTCACGGCGCGCTTCGACCATCCTCTCTCGCCCTTTTCTCACCCCGCCTACGCCTTCGGGACAGCCCTGGCCACCACCTTCCCACGGGCAGGCTCATCGCGGTTCGGTCCCACCTTTCAAGTTCCGGTGGCGGCGGGCAACGGCAACGATGCGCAACGGCGCCGGCAGCGTGTCCGGCACGCTCTACTTTCAGTGCGACGAGAGGCGAGCGGCTTGGAGTCGGCGGAGAGTTTCGCCGGCCGCTTGCGCGAGAGATTGACCTCGGAGGCCTCCCCCAGCGGCACCCTCGCCACCCTCGAACGAGCGGTGCTCGCCTTTCCCTTTCCCGCCGCGCGCCGCTACTGGCTGGCCACCGACCGCCCGCCCACCGGTAAGATCCCGCCCGTCGCCGTACTCACCGGCCGCGGCCGTCTCTCGTCCATGCGTTTCCCCGCCGACAGCGTGCCCAAGCCACCCCTCTACGCGGCTTCGGCGCCGCCGCTCGTCGCTTCGAAGCGGGATCCATCCGGTTCGCTGACCCTCACCCTGATCCACCACCGAGCGGAGGTCTCGATCTCCGCCTTCGGTACCGGCGAACTGGGAGAAACGGCTCCCCTCGAAGAGTTTCTCGACCGCTGGCTGCGCGCGCTACGGGCGCTCACGTCGCCCTGACCGATTAGCGAGAACCTCTAGAATGCCGCGAGCCAGAGTTTCGCAATGCCCATTCCGCTGTAACGGCTCCCGGCCTAGAACGACTGTCTTAACCGCCCCACACGCCCTTCGATCGCCTCTGAGGCCATCGCCTCGCGGCTCTTCTTCGCTCTCTCGCCCAGGCTGGCGAAGAAGCGGCTGCCCAGGCCGCCGCAACGCCACCACCCCTACGAAGAGGTGACGGTCCCGCGCAGCCGCGGCTACGGCAACCTCAGCGCTACCTTCTTCGCGGCCCGCAAAGCCACCCGGGGAGCGGTACTCCTCATCCACCCATGGCTGGTCTGGGGGCGGGCCTACTTTCATCGACGAGGGAGGATCGAAGCCCTGCGCCAAGCGGGCTACGATGTCCTGACCATCGACCTGCCGGGGCTCGGCGACAGCGGCCCCGCGGCTGGCTTCTTCGATCGAGACATTGACGATGCTC
>QIHU01000837.1 GCA_003231035.1 Acidobacteriota bacterium | reverse complement strand
CCGGCCGAGCCGTCGCCGTAGAGGATCCAGACTTCGGCCTCGGGACGGCAGAGTTTGGCACCGAGGGCAAAGCCGGCTCCTACGCCCAGGGTGCCGAAGACGCCGGGGTCGAGCCAGCGCAGCGGCCCCCGTGGGCTGACCGTGTAGGCGGCGGTGGCCACGAAGTCGCCGCCGTCGGCCACCAGGACGCTGTCGTCGGGCAGAACGGCGTCCACCGCGCGGCACAGGGCGATGGGGTTGAGGTGCTCGGTCGAGGCCGAGGCCCGCTCGCCGATCTCGCTGTTGCGGGCGTCGTCGCGAGAGCGCAGCGAGGCGATCCAGCCGGAACGTCCTTCAGAGGCTCCGCCGGTCGCCTCCCCCAAGGCCACCAGAAAGCGCGCCGGGTCGGCCAGAACGCCCTGCGTCGGCCGGCGGTTGCGCCGCAGATCGTGTTCCGAGCGGTTGACCGAGATCAAGGTCGCGCCGCGCCGCACGTGGGCTCCGTAATCCATGCGAAAATCACAGCAGCACCAGATCGGCATCCTTGAGCGCTAACCGCCGCTTGTGACGCATCTGCAACGGGTGACCCTGGCCGAGCAGCCCGCGCGCCATGCCGCCCAAATAGACCGGCAGGCCAAGGGCTTCCACCGCGCTCACCAACCTCTCGACCCGAGACGGGTCGAGCATCGCTTGACTACCAATCACCAAGAGCGGTCTCTGGGCGGCGCCTAAAGCCCTAGCCGCCCTTTTGACCACCGAGGCCGAAGGCTCCGCGCCCGCCAGGGGCGCGGGCTCCCCAGCGGGCTCCCCGCCCGCTGCGAAGACTCGATCTAGGTGACGACGCAGATACCAGGCGAGCGCCTTGCCGCCCAGCCCCTTGGGGTTGTCCGTTTTGGCGCGATACCAGGTCCGGATCAGCTCCTCGGGATAGAGCAGGTCCACCGGGCACTCGACCGAAACCGGCCCCGGCACCCCCGAGGCCGCCGCCTCGAAAGCCTCCTCCAACAGGGGCGCCAAGTCGCGCACCCGCTTGGCCACAAAGGCCTGTTTAACGTGCGGTGCGAGCAGGGCCGTTTGGTCGATGTCCTGCAACGAGCCGCGCCCCTTGAGCACGGTCGCCGTGGCGCCCACCAAGAGCACCAGCGGCGACTGCGCCATCTGGGCGTTCTTGAGCGCCGTGATGGTGTTGGTGGCGCCCGGCCCGGCGGTCACCGCCGCCACCCCGACCACTCCGCTCAGCCGGGCCACCGCGTCGGCGGCGAAAACCGCCGTCGCCTCGTGGCGCACATCCACTACGCGGATGCCGCGTTCCTCGGCGCCGACCAGGATCGGCGAAATGTGTCCACCGCACAAGGTGAACAAAAAGCGCACGCCGTGGCGTTCGAGCACCCGACCGACGATCTCGCCGCCGGTCACGGGGTGCGATCCAGGACATGCTTGGCGAGCACAATACAGGTGAAGGACCCCGTGAAGAGTACGGTAGCTTCGCACCGCACCTCGGCTCTGACCGTCCTCTTGCCGCCCTCCTCGCCTTCGACTGTAGCCTCCGCCACCAGCCTTTCCCCGACCACGCAAGGCGCCAGAAAGCGCACCTTGGCCGCACCCAGCACCACGTTCGGGTGGTTGACAGCCAGCATCGCGGCGTAGTCCGCCAAACCAAAGACAAAGCCACCGTGGACCAGCCCCTGCTCGTCGGCCGCCATCTCGGGACGTGTGACCAGTTCCACGAGGGCTCGCCCGGGAGTCAACTCCAGCGGCTCGCCGCAGAGGGCGCGGTCGATAGCCAGATGGGTGTGAGGCAGCGGAACGGGCATCGAGAATAGGTATCCTGGTTCGGTCGAATCGTGCGCTGAAGTATCGCACGATTCAGCCGCCTACCCGCTGCGGCAGACCTTCAGCCCAACCGCCCTCGCATAGCGGTCGAGCGCCGTTCGC
>QIHU01000647.1 GCA_003231035.1 Acidobacteriota bacterium | reverse complement strand
ATGCTCAGGCCGACGAAGGCTCGCAGCTCGACGATCCGCGCTTGGCGCTCGTCGAGCCGCGCTAAGTCCTTCAGAGCGCGGTCGAGGGCCAAAAGGTCCACATCCCCGGCGGCGGGCAGGTTGGCCGCTTCGTCCAACGAGATCTTGTGGGAACCGCTGCCGCGTTTGGCGGTCTGGTACGAGCGCGCGTGGTCGACCAGAATATGGCGCATGGTGGTGGCGGCGAAGCCGAAGAAGTGGGCGCGGTTTCGCCAATCGAACTCTTGGTCGCCGACCAGTCGCAAGACGCAAGAACAACTCGTTGACCAATGCCGTGGGTTGCAGAGTGTGGCCCGGCGCTTCGCGCGCCAAGTAGCCCTTGGCCAGCCGCTGGAGTTCCGCCGAGACCTTGGGAACTAGCTCCTCCAGCGCGGAGCGGTCGCCTTCGTTCCAGTCGCGCAATAGGCGGGTGATTTCGTGCTGATCCGTGGGTTCCATTGGGGGGCACTCTACCAAGGCGGCTCATTTGGAATAGGAAAGCGAGAGGGTAGTTTGGACTTTACAGCGATCGGCGGGAGAGAATCGACGAACGGCTGACAAGTCGAGGGATGAATTCTCGCTTACTTCATGGAAACTGGTTCCTCGTGGGATGAACCGTAACAGAGGGAGTGAAGCAATGTTTCAAGATCGCTGTGTCTCGTTCGTGAGGTTTTTGTGTTTGTCGTGGCTGTGCATGGGGTTCTCGCTGGTGGCTCCAGCGTCGGCGAGTGACGATTTCGTCCTGGTCAGCCGCCAGGAAACGAGTGTTTCGATCGCCGTGTCCGATCTGCTCGCCAATGACTCAGGGGCCTTGGCCTTGGTGAGTTTTACGCCAACGGTTCGGGGCACGCTGAGCCTCGTGGGTTCCGATCTGGTCTACGCTGCGGGAACCTCCTTTTCCGACGCGGGATCGGACAGTTTTTCGTACGTCTATTCGAGTTCGAAAGGCAATTCCACCGCGGTGGTCTATCTGATCGCCGACCTCAAGGTGAATCTGGAGTTCTCGGAGTCGGTGGACGATCCGCTGCTCCCGGACTGGTTGAAGATCGATCCGCAGAACAATCTGGCGGTGGCCGCGCCGCCGCAAAGTCAGAATCCAGCCCTCGAGGTCGATTTTGAGGGTGGCGCCGTCGCCTATATTGAACACCTGATTATCGATCGAGCACCGACCGTTACCGGCGGCAGTACCGATTTCGTCATCGACCCTGGAGCCGACGGTATCGGCGAGCCCCCTGTGGGAAGCAACGCGATGGTCACCGGCGCCAGTCCGGGCGGGATCAACAACGAGTGGGTTTACGAGATGGTGGTCGCCAGCGGATCTTCTCAAGGGGGCGAGACTTCATTCGAGATCGTGGTGCAGGAGGCGGCCAGCGGGAGGTACCTCCTGGCGCGAGCCCAGCACCGGATACTGGGTGGAGTCGGTCCTTCGAGCCTGGTTTGGACCTCCACGGCGCCGGTCGCGGTGAGTTCAGAGAAGCTGCGGATCGGATTGACTTGGTGGCTGGCTGAGGACGGAAAGGATGGCGGCTTGCTGCTCATGGCCGACGGCAAGCTGATCAGTTGGATCACCGGCATCGACAACTCGGCCTTCGATGCGGACACCTGGCGATTCGGTAGCATCGAGGCCCCGACCGGGGCCGCGGGCCGGTACTACTTCGACGACATCGAACTCTGGGCGGCCGACGATCCGCCGGCCTTCCCGCCGCT
>QIHU01000654.1 GCA_003231035.1 Acidobacteriota bacterium | reverse complement strand
TTCGGTGATCGCCGGCATTCCAGAAGAGACCGATTATCGTTAGAACCTGAGAAGAACGGAGATTTCCAGTCTTGACTCTCTTGCGCTAACCGCATATTGCGCTATAGTGGCTTGTGGATGTATTGACTTTCGCGCTCAGCACTAGGTTTAGCTCCCGCTTCAGACAAGAGCAAGTGCGCGTGGCCGAGGGTCAATCCCTAACAAGGGTCCAAAGAGGGAACAAGAAACAGGAGATACGCATGGCTACGCATGGCCCCCATTCGACGAAGAAAAATCGGTCTCGCAACCACTGCTCTGGTGGCGATCTTTCTGATTGGCTGCGGGCTTGGACATCCCGGTAGCGCTCGGGCGGAAACTCCGGCCCGCTTCTACTCTCACCTGCCGCCCGAGGACTACTCTGATCCGATTTGGGTCGCGGCGACTGAGCTTCTGTCAGGTGGCGGCAAGCTCAATTGGCAAGTGCTCGATGAGGTAGATGCTCGAGCCTGGCTACCAGACCTGGCACGCCGCTTGGGTCAGGTGGGGATCCAAGATATTGCCGAAGAGGACTGCTCGATCTGGAGGAGCAGGAACCAGAGCAGCCCGGTCCAAGCTCCGAACGACGGACTGCTAGACCTTCTCAAAGGGGCGCGGGCGGTTTTCGAAGGAACGATCATCGAGCGAACACCGGGCTTTCTGTTCGGTATCCCTGCCACCTTGCTCACCGTCAAGGTCACCGAGAGCTTCTGGATGGACATGGAAGTCAAGCCATCGGCTGGCCAGCTCTACCTGGCCTATCCCCAGGCGAGTTTTTCAGCCGACGGCTGGATCATCTGCGGTGGTTGGCAAGAGGGACCGCCGGCACCACCGACCGGATCGAAGGTAGTCGTTTTGGCGCAGAGCCCACCGAACGACCGAGGAGGCGCTCTACTCCAGGTGAGCCTGGAAGAAATGGTCTTCGTCGCAGACGACGACTCACTCACTTGGCCGGCAAACCTCGCTCGCGACCCAGCGATGGAGGGGATTCTCGCGGCTCGAGATCTTGCCGACAGGATCCGTCTCGAGATCGGAAGACTACAGCCCTTGAAGTACAGTTCTGAGCCTAGCGTCGAGAACGGTAAGCCGCAATGAGGCACGTTCTTTCCTGTCTAGTGTTTGGCCTCTGTTGCCTACTGTGGACTCCAGTGGGCGCACATGCGCAATGCGGGACCAGTGCCAACTTCCGGAACTACCCGCTGAAGAATGGAACGTGCACCGAGTGTCTTTTCGAATGCAGACTTGCTTGCCGCCAAGAGCAAATGGTCCACCTGTAACGGGCTCGGATCACGGTTCCCTAATATTGAGGTTGGTACAGGCTCGGGTCGCCCCGTAACGATAGAATTCAAGCCAATTCCTAACCCTAACCAAAAGGGCACGTGCGAAGAGGTGGAAAAAACGACTGCCGGTCACACACTTTTGAGGGCTACGATCACGATCTACGCCAAACAGGCCAATGGGACACCTTGCCAGCCCTTGTCCGAGGACATCGGCCATGCCATCGGCCATATCTTCGGCCTCGGTGACGCAAAGAGCGGCGCTTGCATTGGCTCGCTAATGGGAAGAAGGCAGCAGGGCAGCACTAGAAAGAAAGCCTCACCCTCCGAATGTAGCGAAGCCGACAAGGGCTGGCAGATGTTGAAGCCGGAGCCCCCTCCGTTCTTCGGGCCTCCCAAACCGCCGTTTACCCCCTGCCGATTGGAACCGGACCGTTTTCCTCTGAGTACCACCCTACCGCTGGCCGGAGTCTCAGCGGTGAGTGATCCGGCCTCATTCCCGCTGTTCTCCAACCGCACGGAGGTGGTCGGCGACATTCTCTACCTGATGGAGGACTGGGCCATCCTGGCTCACCAGGTGGGCGCGCAAGGCGAGGTGTTGAGCAGCGAGACACTCTCCAGCTCGTCGCTGCGTTTCCTCCTGGAAGGGAGTGTGAGTCGTCCTCCCGATGCTGGGCAAGTCGAAGGCCAAACGAGCGTGAGTCTCCTGGTTCAGGGACCGGACCATCCTCACAACGAGCGTCATGTTCACCCACCGAGAGTAGAGCTATTGCCGACGGCGGTGCCCTACCTCGGTGAGCCGCTGACGGCCGCTGTTCGAGTCGACTTCGGTGAGGATCGCCAACTGCGGGGAGCGGAGTTGCTCTTTGTCTCTGCCCAGCTACCGCAAGGGATCGACCTCGCCGCGGTGGTTTCGCAGCGCCTTGCTCTGCGCTACATGTCGAGCAAGGAGCACCGGGTCATCGTCTTCGCCGTGGTCGAGGTCCACTACGGCGCAGTGCTTCTGCGACAGAGCCTGGTCAGTCTGCCGGAGTGCTGCTGTACGCCGCTCTGTGTCTAGCAGGGCCGAAGTGTTCGCTTGCAGCGGGGCGTGACAAGGGCCGCGCTTCGCTGCATTCTACGGTGCAGCGAGGTGCCCATGAAAGAGGTCGATCTGAGGATCTATCTCGAAGAAATGGCCTTCTTTCTTCGGCGATAGAAGGAGAGATGACTTTCGCCGTAGAGCCGGTGCTCTACTCGCATCAAATCTCCCACTTCCTCCGGTGGGGCGTTCGAAGTGGACGAGCCACCATGCTCCAGGGCCACTTGGCCGCCATCGTCCAGCAAGGGAGGCAGTGCTAGCAGGAGGCGCTCGTAGTCTCGGTAACTGTACGGCGGATCGGCGAAAAT
>QIHU01000780.1 GCA_003231035.1 Acidobacteriota bacterium | reverse complement strand
CGAGAGACGAGGGCGAAGAACTGATTGCGGTTCTCGAATCCCGAGACCTGGCAACTCTCCAAGCGCAGATAAAGCTCATTGACTAGCGCCGTCGGTTGCAGGGTATGACCGCCCTCCTCGCGCGCGAAGTGGATCCGCGCCAAGCGGTGTAGCTCGTGATAAACCACCCCCAGCAAGCGCTCGAGGGTGGCTGGATCTTGGCCTTTCCAGTCGGCCAAGTAGCGGGTGATATCGAGATCGGTCTGATTCAAACAGTCTCCTCCGCAAGGACCTTCCAGAGACCCATCCGGCCTCCTCACCCCTTGCGGCGAGGCCGGACGAGCGCGTTCAGCAGTATACGGCTCCACCCACCAGGCAACCGATCAAAAACCCTATTCCAAAGACCCCGGTGCCAATGCCGCAGGCGGTGAGACCCGGGGCGTAGCAGGCGGCGCACAGAGGCCCGACGAAGAAGCAGGCTGCAGTACAAGCGGCGACAACCGCCATGGTGCAGATGACGCCAAACGTACTGGTATAAGGAATCCCGTGCTCCTTGAAGCAATAGACGACAAGATCCCAACACGGCCCCTCCGGCGCGAAGGCATCCCCCTGCAACACGGTGCCGACCGCATCCGCGAGGGTCATCTTCGTACCTTGAAAGGCGACGCGGGCACCGCTAGGTCCGGTGACCACGGTTTTCACGCGCTCGGTCACATCGCCGCCGAGCATCGCGGCCACACGGCTAGCCGCCGAGCTGGGATCTCCGGCTTCGGCGATGGCTCGAAACTCGGCCAGGGGCACTTCCAGGGAGGTTTCAAACGCGAGACCGGTGAGTAGTTCCTGCTCGCGGCTGGCATCGATACCCTTTTCGAAGCGCACTTGCTGCGACAGCTGGACCACGTCGCGCTCAACGTCGATGGTCGCCGCGATGTCGACCACGGCCGCGGTCTCTAAACGCTCCTCGCCTGGGGTCAAGTAGACCTGACGCTGATGGAAGAGAGCGCCGCCGCGTACAAAGTCGGTGGCCGCTACCGCTTGCAGGGTCACCTGCGTAACATTGGCATCAACCCTGCGAACATCCGCGACATCCAAGAGTTCCAAGCTTGTCCCGAAAAGCTCTTCCGCCAGCTCGCCACGGAGGGCCGTAACCGCCGCGCGAGACTCCCACAACCCATCTTGAGCCGGCGCGGAACGGGCAGCCGCCAAGAGTGGCAGTTCTCCACAGAGGATCAACACCGCCAGTACCACACAAACCAAGGGTGACCTTCGAACTTGAGACTTCATGGTCGCAAACTCCTTTCCGGGGTGGGGTGGAGATGAGCCTGGCTTTCACCACGGACTGCTAAGCCCACCAGATTCTTCACGACGCTGCTCGATGGAGCCTCGGACCCAAACCCCGGGCCGGTCGCTAGATCATGCCCAACTTCGCCGCGCCTTCGACCTAGGAGCGCAAGCGACCGACAAAACGACTCATCGCCAACCATGGCAGGCGGAGTCGCCCGCCACACCCTCCTCCCGAGATCTAGCCGTGACCCCGCGGGGAAACCGTCTACTCCGTACTGACGACGACCTTTTCCGCTGGGGCCGCCAAGGCCGCGTTGAGCGTGTGCCAAGCCAGGGTGGCGCATTTGACCCGCACCGGGTACTCGCGCACGCCGGAAAAGACGGCGAGTTTGCCCAATTCCGGTGCCGCCTCGCCTTCGGTCGAAGGGTCGCCGGTGACCATCTCGTGGAACTCCTCGAACAAATGCCGGACCTCTTCGAGGCTCTTGCCTTTGATCGTCTGCGTCAT
>QIHU01000673.1 GCA_003231035.1 Acidobacteriota bacterium | reverse complement strand
CCCGCTCCTCGTTCCAGAAGTTGAGGCCGGCGGCGGTGAAGGCACCGTTGCCGTCGATCACCGGCCTCTCCCCGGCCGGACCGGGAACGCCCCGAACGGTAATGGGCTGGCCCACCGTGCCCCGACGGTTGATCACCCATTTCTCTTTGTAAGGGCTGGCCCGCCAGTGAATGAAGACCCGATCCCCCGGTCCGAGACTCTCCCAAGGCACGTCCCCGATCGCGGCGAGAGCTTGCCCTGGGCCGACATGGTAATCCACCGCTTTGACCGGACTCGCAATCACGACCAGTGCCGTCAACAGCAAGAGCCCATGGAAAAACCGACACATCCTGACACCCCTTTCGTGGAAACGCGCGCGCAGGATGCAAGCATAGCAAAGCTTCGATTGAGAGCCAGGAAAGAGATCGGCCTGAACCACCGCGAAACGCCTGCCACCTAGTTGGTACCCCCTTTGTTGGCGGCACTGGGTCGGCACCTGTTTGGGCAAGCCACAGCCGTCTGATTGTATTGGACCATATTTACGGCAGCCTGATATGGTCAACCCATATGAAAACGACACTCGATCTCGACGATGACCTTCTCCTGGAAGCGAAACGCCGCGCCAGCCTTGCGAACAGTACGCTCAAAACGTTCGTGGAAGAGGCGCTTCGCGCCCGCCTACTGCCCAGTCGAGAAACCGTGAAGCCCTTCAAGCTGAGCCTGCCGGTGGTTGAAGGTACCGCGCCACCGACCGTGGACATCGCCGACCGACGCTTGCTCCACGACTTCATGAGTGAGAGTTCTTGATCGCGGTCGACACCAACGTTCTCATCGCGGCTCACCGCGCCGAACACGGGCAACATTCCCTCGCCGCGGCCTTCCTCGCCGAGGTTGCCGAAGGCGACATTCCCTGGACCCTGCCCGTCTTCTGCCTAGGCGAATTTCTACGCGTCGTCACCCATCCACGGATTTTCACCCCTCCTTCCAGCCAAGAGGTTGCCTTCCTCTTCCTCGACCGCCTACTGGAAAGCCCAACCGCGCGCCTTCTAGTCCCTGGGCCACGGTTCTGGCCGCTGCTCAAGGCTACTACTCACCAAGCTGGAGCGACCGGCAACCTCATCTTCGATGCACAAATCGCGGCCTTGTGCCAAGAGTACGGAGCGCTGGAACTGGTCACCTTCGACCGCGACTTCGCTCGCTTTCCACGGCTAGCTCCCCGCCAGCCCCGCAACCAGCCACCCCGCTGACGGGAATGCAGCACGACTGGCCTGGCTTGGCGAAATGATCGGCACCTCGTCTGCAGCCTATGACCAGCACTTATCCAGGACGTATTGGGAGGATAGTGGACTTGCTTCCAGACATAGGAGTAATCTCACGGCATGCGAGTAACTATTGGAAAGGTCGTCGACGGCAGGATCGAAGTGGCGGGAGAGTCCTTTGCGGAAGGGCTGACCGTGACCATTCTCGCCCCCGAGGGAGATGAAGGCTTCGAACTTGAAGCCGATGACGAAGCAAACTTGCTGGCGGCGATCGCGGAGAGTGACCGTGGCGAAGTGATATCGGCTGAAGAGTTCCTCTGTGAACTCGGACCCAGGGGTTGACTCACCAACTCCCTGCCCAGTTCGTCCGCCGGGCAGCTCGAGAGATTCGAGAGGCTTCAACATGGTGGAAAGCCAACAGATCAACTGCTCCCGATGCTGTCGATGAGGAGATCCTGAAGACGCTTCGCTTGATTCGCTCAAACCCACACGTCGGAGCACGAGCAACCAATGTAAGGCTCGAGGGCGTACGAAGGGTTCATTTGAGCCGTATCCACTACCACCTTTACTACCGGCTGCTGTCCAACCCTCGGTGCGTGGAGGTTCTTGCTTTCTGGCACACTCGCAGAGGAACAGGACCTGGGCTCTGAGCACGCACCGCCGCCGCCGACTCGGGTTTCGAAATCGACGAGGCCGAGGTGATCTTCTGGGGGCGCTGCCCCGCGTGTCTCGCCCAGACCCAGGCCCCGGCAGAGAGCTGAGGCGGCGCGCGACAACAGCGACCGAACCAACTCTTCCCAATAGAACAGTCCACCATAAGGAAAAACAACATGTCAGACGATGTCAGCAAGTGCCCAGTGATGGGCGGACAACACGCTCAGCCCGCGATGGGGACAGCGGCGAACCAACGCTGGTGGCCGAATCAGTTGAACCTGAAGATGCTCAACCAGAACCCTCCTCAGTCCAACCCCATGGGCGAAGAGTTCAACTACGCCGAAGAGTTCAAGAAACTCGATCTGGATGCCCTGCGGAACGACCTCGACGCGATGATGACTACGTCGCAGGACTGGTGGCCGGCCGACTATGGCCACTATGGGCCGCTCTTCATTCGCATGGCCTGGCACAGCGCGGGCACCTACCGCATCTCAGACGGCCGGGGCGGCGCATCCTCGGGCACGCAACGCTTCGCACCCCTCAACAGTTGGCCCGACAACGCCAACCTCGACAAGGCCCGCCGATTGCTCTGGCCGATCAAGCAGAAGTACGGCAAAGGGCTCTCGTGGGCCGACCTGATGATCTTCGCCGGAACCCGTGCTCTGGAGTCGATGGGACTCAAGACCTTCGGCTTCGCCGGTGGGCGCGAGGACGTCTGGGAGCCGGAAGAGGACATCTACTGGGGACCTGAAGGCGAGTGGCTCGGGGATGAGCGCTACAGCGGCGACAGGGATCTCGAGAATCCTCTCGCCGCCGTGCAGATGGGGTTGATCTACGTCAATCCAGAGGGGCC
>QIHU01000732.1 GCA_003231035.1 Acidobacteriota bacterium | reverse complement strand
CGCTCTCGTTCAAGACCCGTCGCAGCCTCTTTCGTCCTTCGTGCAGCTGCGCCTTGACGGTTTCGATCGACACTCGCAGCTCCCGCGCGATCGCTTGGTAGGATCGCTCCTCGGCCACCCGTAAGATCATACAGTGGCGCATCTTCGGCGGCAGTTGAGCGATCGCGCTCATCAGTTCTTCCGCCCCTTCGCGGGCCAACAACCCTTCCAAGGCCGAGCTGGAAGCGTGATGATGATCCGGTGCCGCATGGAGCGTTTCCTCGCTGTGGCCTGAGAGTGACTCTTCGAGGCCATCTCGTTTCTGTGCCCGACTGTCGCGCTGACGGTTTCTCAGCGCGTTGCGGGCGATGGTGAGAATCCAAGACCGAAAGTAGCCCTCGTCCTTAAACGATCCTCGACCTGTAGAAACACGGAAGAACACATCTTGGGTTAGATCAGTGCCATCTTCAGGGGAAATTCCCATCCGGGAGAAGAATCGCCGCACCACGGGCAGGTAGTGCTCAAAGAGGGTTCGGTGATCCTTCTCGGTGGCTTCACCCTCACTCAGCCGGCCGATCGCCGCGCGCAACCGATCCGACTGGTATTCGCTCATAGTCTCCCCGGATGCGTCTTCGATGGGTGCACAAGGACCCCGTTGACATCGTCTCGCGGCAGGCTCAAACCACACATGGCACTGCCGGATCCTGTTTCGAGGCTTGCACCCCCTGCAAATGCATACGACAGAACTGGCAAGGCTATGCGGCCTGGCTGGCGCATAGCAACATATTCATTGCAATGCGCACAATTAACCCAGTTCCGCCAGGAAACCCTCTATCCGAAGCTCCCTCAATGCTCAGCCAAGCCGAACGTCCACGTAGCCGGGGAACGGCTGAATGTTGGCCAGGTCGTTTTCAAGCACCACGGCATCACCTTCGCGACCGACTTCGCGAAAGCCGGCGAACTTGTAGGTCGCGAACATCATCCGGTTGCGGTCGTTGCGCACGAACTCCGCCCGCAGCGTCGCTCCGGCCTCCTTGGCGAGCTGCATGATGTGGTTGACCAGAATAGTGCCCACCCCACGCGACATGACGCGGCAGGACATCAGGAGCAGCTTGAGGTTCCACTCGCTCTTGCCGCACTCCACCAGCACCAGGCCGATCTTGCCGTAGGTGCCGTAGCGGTCATCCAGGCTGGCGATGAAAAGCTTGTGCCGATCCGACTGGCGGAAGGCGTTGAGCTCGTCGTAGGAGTAGGTGTAGCCGGTGGTGTTCAGCTGGTGGGTGCGAACGGTGAGTTCTTCGGCCCGCTTGAGGTCATCCTCTTGCGCCGGTGCGATCGAAAAGGCCATCTTGAGCTGCGCCAAGAACTCTTCGGTGGGACCGACGAATTCCTCTTCGGCATCGTTGCGCTGGCGTCGGCCTGGTACATCTTGCGGCGGACCTTCGAGTCGTCGGTCACGAACCGCGGCATCATTTCTGGCATATCCAGAATAGTGCTCACATCGGCGGCATCGATGATCATCATCTCGGGGTGGGTATTGGCCACCTCGTCGCGCTCGAAGGGTTGATCGTCAATAAAGGCAACGGCGTCTTGGCCGATGTTGATCAGGCGGGCGATCTCGCCCACCGAATGGGCCTTGGAGCCCCAGTTGATTTGCGGGTAGAGGAAGAAGTGGTCGAGATCCAGCTCCTTGAGCTTGGCCATGGCGTGATCGTGGTTGTTGCGGCTGGCCACCGAGTGCAGGATGCCGCGTTCGTCGAGTTCACGAAGAACGCGCACCGCCTCGGGGCGCACCGTCACCGACTCATCTTCAAGGAGGACACCATCCCACAGGGTGTTGTCCAGGTCCCAGGCCAAGCACTTGATTACCGGACGCTCTTCGTTGCCCACCGCCTAGCCCTCCGCGGCCACCACCGGCCGAGCCGACTTGCGCTCCACCAGGGTCGCCATCGCCGTGATTGAGCGGAAATTGTCGAGGTCCAGGTCCTCGTCCGCGACTTGGATCCCGAACTCTTTTTCGAGGAAGTTCACCAGTTGCATGGCGAGCAGCGAGTTGACGAAGCCGAGGGCGAAGATGTCTTCGTCATCCCCCACCTCGCGATTGCGGAAAAACCGGGCCAAAAACTCGCGAATCTTGTTCCTGTTGTCCATCTCTCAATTGTCCTCAGGCGACGCCGTAATTGAAAAAGCCCTCGCCGCTCTTGCGACCGAGCAGGCCCGCATGGACCATCTTCTTGAGCAGCGGACAGGGGCGGTATTTCGAATCGCTGTAGCTCTCGTGAAGGACCTCAACCGAATAGAGGATCGTGTCGAGGCCGATTAGATCGGCGGTCGCCAGCGGCCCCATGGCATGGCCAAAGCACTTGACGAACAGTCGGTCCACATCTTCCGGGCTGGCCACGCCATCTTGCACCAGGAAGATAGCTTCGTTGACGGT
>QIHU01000665.1 GCA_003231035.1 Acidobacteriota bacterium | reverse complement strand
TCTAGCTCCAGCTCGGCGGCCAGCACCTCGGCCGCCATCGTCTTGCCGGTGCCGCTGGCGCCTGCAAAGAGCGCTCCCAGCCCTTGCCCGCGCGCCGAGCGGGCGGCGAAACCCCACTGTTCGTAGACCCGTTGGCGGTGGCGCACGTGGAGGCCGATCTCGCGCAGGACGGCGCGCTGGCGTTCGGGGGCTCGATGCGGCGGGCCAGCGAGCCCAACGCCGGCCGCGCCTGGCGGCGGCAGGCTTGCCAGAGGGCGCGGGCCAAGGGTTCCTCCGCTTCGCCGTCGCCGTCGCCGCTGAGGGCTCCCAAAGCTTCCGCTCCGGCGGCGCGGATCGCCCCGATGCCGAGTTGGAACTGCGAGGCGATGTGATCCACCTGCCCATCGAGGCTGACGGCCGCCTCGCCGAGGGCGTCGCGCCACAGCTCCGCTCGCTCGGCGGCGCCCGGAGCCGCGACGGCGAAGCTCAACATGGGTCGCCGGCCAGTTCGCCGCCCGCTGCGCGAGACGACGAGGAGCGGCGCTTCGAGCCGCTCGATCAGCCGGGTCACCGCCGCCTCGCGGGCCGGTTCGTCGCTAGGAGAGTCATCGTCACCGAGCAGCAGCGCCCGGTTGGCCAGCGGCACCTCGCGCCGCCAGAGGCGCAGGAAACCGTCCAACTCGGCCGGATCGGCCGGCACCGCCGCCGCCGACAGCTCCCACAGGCTGAGCCCCAGCTCCGCGCACAAGGTAGCGGCAATCGCCCGCTTGCCCACGCCCGGCGCGCCGGTCAGTTCGACCACCGGCACCGCGCCCTCCTCGCTGGAAGCGGAGCGCAACCAGAGTGCACTCAAGCGCTCGGCCAACCCTGCTTGCGAGGGCAGTAGCTCCGCGGGAAGCGGCACCGCTCGCACGCGCCCCGCCAACCGCTCGTCGAGGTACTGCACTCCGGTCAAGAAATGCAGGATGCGTTCGTCGACGCGCAGCTCTCCGGTGGTTATCGAGGCGCCGTCCAGTTCGACCAAGCGCCAGTGGCGCAAGGCCCCAGCGGGTGAGAGAGCGCTCCAATGCGCCTGGGGCAAGGCGGCCAGCGCCAAGCCGAAGGTCGGGGTCAAACCGCCCGCGAAGCCCGCGTCCAGCTCCGGCCCGGCGGCCATCAGCAGCACGGCGCGTTCGAACTCGGTGAGGCGAAACGCGCTGCAAAGCGAGTCGAGCGCGGCGGGCGCCGCCATTGCCTCCGCTGCCTCGGCTAGCTGGCTTGAAGCCAAGTTCGGCGCGCCTTTCCCGGATTTCGCCTCCTCTAGCGTCGCGCCCTCCCCCCGGTGCCGGTCGAGCGCCTGGCCGACCTCGGCGAGCGCGGCGACCAGGTAGCGTTGATTGGCCTTCTCCCACTCGCTGGTACCCCTCATGGCACACTCACCGCTGGCGTGGTGTACTGCTGGATACCCACCACCAACTCGCCTAGAGCGAGCTGGCTCTCGGCGCCGTCCACCTGCAAACGCACCAAGTAATCGGCCGGCCGCACGCGGGTAAACAGGATGCGTAGAGTGGTGGTGACCTCCGGCGGATCGGCCTCTTCGCGTTGGTCGAAGCGGTAGGCGCGCGGCGGGTGGTCGGGGGTGCCGGCGGCGAGGGGGTGACCAACTCGGAGAGGAAGAGGGCCAGCCGTTGATCCTCGCCCACCGCCGGATCGACCCCCACCACCAAGACGCCGTTGAAGAACTCCCCGTCGGCGACGACGTTCTCGGTGGTCACCGAGAGAATGCGCGGGCGCAGCACGAAGGGGAAGACGTTCGATTCCACCCCTCGGTGGGCCGTCGCCGGGTCGCCGAGCAGCCGCTCGTGGACCACTTGCACGCCCTGGATCCCGGCGCGCCGGGATTCGCCTGGGAGCGGCGGCGTGGAGAGCGCCACCTCGATCTCGGTGTCCCCGGGATCGACCGGCGGCGGGTTGATCGCGACGCCGCCCAAGGTGATTCCGGTCAGGTTACCGCGCAGGTTCGTTCCACGGATGAGAATCGAGCCGTCGGCGGTGATCGGCTCGCCGTCGCCCGCCGCCGAGACCACGGCCTCGATGCGCGGTGGGCTCAGGGTCTCGACGAAGATGCGCCGACCGT
>QIHU01000576.1 GCA_003231035.1 Acidobacteriota bacterium | reverse complement strand
TCGTCGTAAGCCTTGATGTAGGTGATCGGGTTCGACCGCGCCGAGCGACCTAGCGGCCGTTGGTCGACCAAGGTGATATCGGCCAGCTCTTCCAGACCTCTGAGCGAGTCCACCTCGCCGGGCTCGACGTCCACCGCACCGCGCGACCGCTGGTAGGTACCGTAGAGGACGTTCTCCACCAACGTCGACTTCCCAGAGCCCGAGACACCGCTGATCGCCACCATCGAAGCCAGTGGAAACTCGACGTCAAATCCGCGCAGATTGTGCGCCCGCGCCCCGACGATACGAACCCGAGGACGCCCCTTCAGCTCTTCTTCCAGCGTCTCGCGCCCGCGCTCGCGCCGGTAACGGGCCACATGAGCTCGGGCCGCCGTCGGCGAACGCTCTCGCAAGTACCGAGCGGTCAGCGAGTCCGGATTGGCCAACACCTCGTCCACCGTCCCCGCCGCGATCACCTCGCCGCCGTGCTCACCAGCCTTGGGTCCAAGATCGATCAAATAGTCGGCACCACGGATCAAGGTGGGGTCATGCTCGACCACCAACACCGTATTCCCGCGATCGGCTAGATCCCGCAACAGCTTGAGCAGCCGGTCGCTGTCT
Source organism: Acidobacteriota bacterium (assembly GCA_003231035.1). Lineage (GTDB taxonomy): Bacteria > Acidobacteriota > Thermoanaerobaculia > Multivoradales > SZUA-115 > SZUA-115. The sequence continues at coordinate 902 of QIHU01000576.1, read as the reverse complement.
TCGGGATGGAGACCGATGGTCGGTTCATCGAGTACATACAAGGTGCTGGTGAGCCCAGAGCCCAGTGCCGCCGCCAGGTAGATCCGCTGCGTCTCGCCACCGGAGAGGGTCCGCGCCTGGCGGTCGAGGGTCAAATATCCGAGGCCGACCCGATAGAGCACCTCGATGCGCTCGCCGAGTTCTTCCAGCAGATGGCCGGCCAGCGCCCGTTGTCGATCGCTCCACGGGCAGTGCAACAGCCAATCGCGGAGCCGCTCGATACTGAGCGCGGTGAGCTGCGGCAAGGTCCGATCGTTGACCAAGACGCGCAAGGCTTCCGGCCGCAAGCGCTGAGCGTCACACACCCCGCAGGAGTCGTACGAACGATAGCGGGCCAGCAGTACCCGCACGTGGACCTTGTAGATCCGCCTTTCCAGCCAAGCGAAGAAGCGGTCCAAATTGGTGAAATCCCCCTTGCCGCTCCACACGAATCGCCGCGCCTCCTCCGGCAACTCCTCCCAGGGTACGGTCAATGAAATTCCCTGCTTGCGGCAGGCGGCGTAGAGTTTTTCGTAGCGGTCTTCGTAGGCCGGCGTATTCCACACCGCGATCGCTCGCCCTTCGAGACTGCACCCCGGGTCGGGAACTACCCGCCCCGGGTCAATCCCCACCACCCGACCGAAGCCCTGGCACTCCGGGCAGGCCCCCAACGGCGAGTTGAACGAAAACAACGCGGGAACCGGCCGGCGGCGCGTCTCGCCGCAGTGCGAGCAGCAGAGTTGGCGGGCGAAAAAGCGCACCGGCGACGGTTCGTCGCCCACCCTGTCGCCGCCCATCCCAACCGCTTCGACACGCCCCCCACCCAACCGATAGCCATCCTCCACCGCCTCGCTCAGCCGCATCCTCGCTGCACTGCCGCTGGA
>QIHU01000015.1 GCA_003231035.1 Acidobacteriota bacterium | reverse complement strand
GCTTTCGTTCCCTGAAGCTCTGGATGGTGATCCGCGCCTTCGGGGTACGCGGAATGCAAGAGCGCATCCGCGAGCACTGCCGCTGGGCCCACTGGCTGGCCGACGAGATCGAATCCGCCCCCGGCTTTGAACTCTCCGCGCCCGTGCCCTTCGCCATCGTCGCCTTCCGCACCCGGCTCGAAGGGGCGAGCGGCGAGGACGAGGACGAGTTCAATGAACAACTGATGGCCCGGATCAACGCCGCCGGTCCGGTGATGCTCTCGCATAGCAAACTGCACGGTCGCTACGTGCTCCGCGTCGCCATCGGCAACCTCAGGACCACCGAGAAACACGTGGAGGCGGTGTGGGAGCTGATTCGTCAGCAGGCCGCCGCGCTGCGCGCCGAGAGGAAAGCAGAATGAGTTCGGATCTCTACCGCCCGATTCCTTACCATCCCGAACGCCTCTCCCGGGCCGAGAGTCACCAGCGTGGCGCGGAGTTCTTCCAGGAGTTGGATCAACGGCGAAGCGTACGCTTTTTCTCCGACGAGCCGGTGCCGAGAGAGCTGATCGAACTCGCCATCCGCACCGCTTCCACCGCCCCCTCGGGCGCCCACCGCCAGCCGTGGACCTTCGTCGCGGTCAGCGACGCCGAAACCAAGCGCCAGATTCGCATCGCGGCCGAAGAAGAAGAGCGCCGCAGCTACCTCGGCGGTCGCATGCCGGACGACTGGCTAGAGGCCCTGGCCCCACTGGGCACCGATTGGCGCAAGCCTTTCCTGGAGACCGTCCCCTGGCTGGTCGTCGCCTTCGAACAGGTGTGGAGCTTCCACCCCGACGGTAGCCGCCGCAAGAACTACTACGTCAAAGAAAGCGTCGGCCTCGCCTGCGGCCTGTTCATCACCGCCCTCCACCACATGGGCCTCGCCACCCTCACCCACACCCCCAGCCCGATGCGCTTCCTCTCACAAATCCTAGGCCGGCCCGACAACGAACGCCCCTACATCCTCTTTCCCGTGGGCTACCCAGCCCCAGACTGCCAAGTTCCCGACATCCAAAGAAAGCCCCTAGAAGAGGTGGCCGTCTGGAACCCCAAGTCGTCGTAGCGAGAGTAGCCTCCTATCTCCGCCTTAATCCCTCCGCCCCTAGATCTCTTCCACCCGGTCATCGCCCAGTGGTTCGTGGACCGGTTCGGCGAGCCCACCGATGTGCAGCGCCAGTCCTGGCCGCGGATCGCCGCGGGCGAGCACCTGCTGGCGACGGCGCCGACCGGGAGTGGCAAGACTCTCACCGCCTTCCTCTGGGCGCTCGACCGCTTGCTGCGCGGCGATTGGCGCGAGGGGGGCGTGCGAGTGCTGTACGTCTCGCCGCTCAAGGCGCTCAACAACGATATCGAGCGCAACCTACGCCAGCCGCTAGCGGAACTGAACGAACGGTTCGCGGCGGCGGGGATCGAAGTTCCCGTGGTGCGGGCGATGACCCGCAGCGGCGACACTCCGCAGTCGCGGCGCCGACGCATGCTGCG
>QIHU01000103.1 GCA_003231035.1 Acidobacteriota bacterium | reverse complement strand
CTCTCCGGGAACTGGTGCGAATACCGCATCGGCTTCGCCAACCCCATGGCCACCGGCACCTTCGGCCGGTCGGCAAGCATCAGCAGGTTGAGCGCGTTGCGCGTGCCCGGTTCCAAGTGGGCCGCGCCGGTGCCCACCACCGTGATGCCGCGCACGTCGACCCCCGGATGGCCGAGGAGGAAGAGAATGGCCATCCAATCGTCGATATCGACATCGGTGTCAATGATGATCGGAAGCCGAGAGGGTCGTCGTTGCGCCGGACTCATGCCACATCTCCTCCAGACGAGCGAACGCCTGACGTGGCCCTGCCCCGCGGTCGGTCCGTGGCCGACCGCGCTCTACAGGCTCAGATTCGAGCTGAGGTATCGCTGCTTACTGGGGAGTGTCGCGGGAGGCGTTTTCGTTTCGTCCTCTTTGCTTAGCCTGGAACGGAGCGGGCCTGGTTGGGTACCAACCCCTTGCCGCATCTCTACATTTGTGGTAGAAACACCACAAATGACAAGAGGTCAAACATCCACGTTTCCCAAGAAAGCCCTATCGAAGTCGGAGTGGCATTTGATGAACGTGTGTTGGCGCCTGGGCACCTCCACCGCTCGGCAGGTGCTCGAGGAGGTCGCGGCGCGCTACGAGCGCGACTATCAAACGATCAAGACTCTTCTCGACCGCATCACCACGAAGGGGTACTTGACCATGGAGAAGTTGGGGCCGCTGTGCCTCTACACCCCCGCGGTCGAACGCCGGGTGGCGGTGGGGGAGGCGGTTCGAGACTTCGTGGACACGGTTTTGGAGCGCCGTTTGGCGCCGCTGATGGTGCAGTTGGTGGAAGAAGAGGAACTCAGCGACGAGGAGGCGCAAGAGTTGCGGGCCTTGCTCGATGTTGAGGGGAAAGAGGAGTAGGCCGCGATGTCGCTCGCTGATCTCCTCGATCTCTGGTGGCGCGTCATGGTCTCGGTTTCGATGCAAGCCGGGTTGCTGATTCTCGGGGTGGCGTTGGTGAGCCGGCTCTGTCGCCCGTCCGCCCGAGTGAGGTGTTGGCTGTGGTGCCTAGTTCTCGTTCGCCTGGCCGTGCCGATAGCCATCGAGACTCCGGTGGGCCTCTTGCCGGTGACTGAGAACGTCCTCGTGGCGAGCACTGAACCGACCGCTCTCGTCCCTCTTCCGGCTTCTCTTCCAGAAGCCAAACTGAAGGCGGCACCGGTGCGGCCGGCGGCCGAAGCGGTGGCAAGGGCGGAATGGACGGGGGCCGAGGTTGCCAAGCTGGTGGCTCTCGTCTTGTGGGTGGCGGGTCTCTTGATTCTCGGGTCGTTGCATCTCCGGGGGCGGGCTCGCTTGCGGCGTTGGCTGTCAAGCTGCCGGCCGGCGGAGGCTGGTGTGGAGCGCTGGGTGGGAGGGCTGTGGACCGAACTCGGTCGAGGTGAGGTCTGTTTGCGGATCTTCGACCAGCCTGGGGCCGTCCCGGGAGCCGCGGTGGTTGGCTGGCGCAAGCCGACCTTGGTGTTGCCGGCGGTCGTCGCTGAACGGTGGCCGCGTTCGAGTTCCGAACCGGTGGTGCTGCACGAACTGGTTCACTTGCGTCGGCGCGACACACACTGGAACGCCCTTCTAGCCTGGATCGAGGCCGTCTACTTTTTCCACCCCTTGGTATGGTTCGCGGGGTCCAGAATTCGCACGGAGCGGGAGTACGCTTGTGACGACGAAGTCATCGCGCGGCAGGGCTCGAGTCTTCGCCAGTATGTGCTCTCTTTGGTACGGCTGTCGACGCGTGAGGGCGACGAGCGGCTCGGTGGCGCGCTCGCCTTCTCGCGGCGCTCGCGACTCTTGCCTCGGGTACGGCGATTGGTCGATCCCGGCCCACCCCTTGGCGGGCGCCCCGCGAGATCCGTCTTGGGTGTTGTGGTGATCGCCGCGATCTTGCTCCTCGCCGCCGGGAGGGGCGACTCGATCTTGGCGGGGTCGGATGCCGACGCGGTAGAAGGGCTGATGGATGATGCGCTTGCGGTCGCGGACCCTGAGCTCGTGCGCTTGAAGGAGCTTGCGACTCGCTGGGACGCGGCGGCGATCGAGGAGCGCGCCCAGCTGTTGCTGGGGCTCACAGCGACCCGCCCGGATCTGCCCCCGGATCAGGCCGAATATCTGCTGGCATTCTGGCCGGAAGGTGAGCAGGAGCTGTACGCGGGCTTACGTGCCCTTTGGCAAGAGCACGTGGACCGAGAGCCGGAGAACCGGCGAATCTTGCACAATGCGGCCGAGTTCTTCGCCTTGGAGGAACCGGCCCGGGCCTTGGAGTTATTTTCCGCGCTCGATGCTCTAGAGCCCGGTCGGAGCGAAATCCTCTTGAGGCTGGGCGATCTTCACTTGCGGCTAGCCGCCTTCGGTGAGCAGGTCGAGACGGAGCGCCAGCGAGCCGCCGAGCTCTACCGCGCGGCCGCCGACGCTTCGACCTCCTCGCAGGTGCGTCTAGCCAGTTTGACTCGGGCTTCCAGAGGGTTGATGGTCGGTGGAGACTTGACCCGCGCCGTCGAGTTTGCCCGCGAGGCACTCTCGCTTCTGGAAGAGGTGCCGGACGGTTCCGCGCGCAGGCTCGCCATGCACTACTCTCGAATCGTTCTGGGCCACTTCGCCTTGGAGCATGGGCGGGAAGCGGAGGCCGTTCGGCAACTTCTGCTGGCCGCCGAAGTGGAGAGCACTCCCCCGCTCGCCACGTTCGGCCCGGATATGACGCTGGCGAGCACGCTACTGCGGCGCGGTTGGCG
>QIHU01000723.1 GCA_003231035.1 Acidobacteriota bacterium | reverse complement strand
ATGAACAGGACCACTCTGTCGCCAACGTGGTCACCAAGGTTCACGGTTGGAACACAAGGAAGAAGCAGTTCACCGAACGTCAGATTGCACTGGCCCTCGGTGTTCTATGCCGCCAGCGTTGGATCGACGACTCTTGGAGCAGTGCTCCCGCATGACCACCGACACCTCCGAGCGCGGTCTGGAACGGCTCATCTGCACCGCCTTGGCCGGCCACCCCTGCGACCCGCCGAGGGTGGACGAGGTGGCGGAGCCGCCGGCGGTGTACGGCGGTGCTGGCTGGATTGGCGGCGTTCCGGGGGACTACAACCGCGAGTCTTGCGTGGACTTGGCCCAACTCACGGAGTTCCTGCGCCAAACCCAGCCGGAGACGGCCGAGGCGTTGGCGCTGGGTGATGACGACCCCACACGGCGCAAGTTCCTGGCGCGATTGCAAGGGGAGATCTCCAAACGGGGAACGATCTATGTGCTGCGTCATGGCCTCAAGCACGGCAACCATCATCTTGACCTCTTCTTCGGCACTCCCTCCGTGGGCAATGAGCAGGCCGAGGCACTGTTTGAGCGCAACCGCTTCTCGGTCACCCGCCAGCTGCGCTACAGCCGCGACGAGAGCCGACGGGCGCTGGACCTGGGGTTATTCATCAACGGCCTGCCCGTCTTCACGTTTGAGCTCAAGAACAGCCTCACCCGGCAGACGGTGGAAGATGCGGTCTGGCAGTACAAGAAGGACCGCGACCCGAAGGAGGAACTCTTCAGGTTTGGGCGCTGCGTGGCCCATTTCGCGGTGGACGAGAGCGAGGTGCGCTTCTGCACCCATTTGAAGGGCAAGGCGTCGTGGTTCTTGCCTTTCAATCGTGGCTGGAACGACGGCGCGGGCAATCCGCCCAACGAGCATGGGCTGAAGACGGACTACCTGTGGCGCGAGGTGTTGGAGCGCCGGAGTCTGACCGAGATCTTGGAGAACTACGCCCAGATCGTCGAGTCGAAGGATAAGAAGACCGGTCGCAAGAAGAGGACCCAGATCTGGCCGCGCTACCACCAGCTGGATGTCGTACGCCGGCTGCTGGACGATGTCGGGGAGCACGGTGCGGGGAAGCGATACCTGATCCAGCACTCCGCCGGTAGTGGTAAGAGCTATTCGATTGCCTGGCTGGCCCACCGGCTGGTCGCCCTGAAGAAAGATGATCAGCCGGTATTTGACTCCATCTTCGTCGTCACCGACCGCCGCCTCCTCGACAAGCAGATCCAGCGCACCGTTCTTCAGTACACCGAGGTCAAAGTGACCGTCGGCCACGCCAAGCGCTCCGGCGATCTGCGCCGGCTCATCGAGGGCGGCAAGAAGATCATCGTTTCAACGGTGCAGAAGTTTCCCCACATCCTCAAGGAGATCGGCGACCAGCAACGAGGTCGCAACTTCGCCATCCTCATTGACGAAGCGCACTCCAGCCAAGGCGGCAAGACTAGCGCGGCGGTCTCGGGGGCTCTGGGCAAGGCCGGCGAGAAGGGTGA
>QIHU01000097.1 GCA_003231035.1 Acidobacteriota bacterium | reverse complement strand
CCCTGGCGCACTACGATTTCAACCTGGCCGGTGGCCATTCCTATGAGCAGGCGCTGCTGGTCATCCGGCGACTGGGTTTGCCGATGGATGCAATCGAGGAGCAGTTCCGGCGCATGGCATTCAACATCCTGGCCCGCAACCAGGACGATCACGTCAAGAACATCGCCTTCCTGATGGACAAGGCGGGTCGCTGGTCTTTGTCGCCGGCTTTCGATCTGATCTTCAGCTACAACCCCTCCGGCGACTGGACCAGCAGCCACCAGATGTCGATGAACGGCAAGCGCGACGCGTTCGATCTAGACGACTTTCGCCAGTGCGCCCGTAGCGCCTCCATGCAGCGCGGGCGAGCCCGGGCGATCGTCGAAGAGGTAGGCGAAGCGGTGCGGCAGTGGCCGCGCTTCGCACGGGAGGTGGAGGTCGAGCCGCGGTGGATCGACCCCATCGCCCAAAGCCATCGGTTGGCGATCCTAGCTAGTTGACGCTCTTGCCGTAGCGCCGTTCCATCTCAGCGCGGATTCGATCCGCCTCACCCTCGGCGCCCGCCTCGAACCAAACGTGTTCGGGTCGGGCCAGGATCTCCGCGATCACGGTGTTGACTCGATCCGCCTGTGCGCGCCGCCCATCCTGGCGTGCTTCGTGGGTGATTTCGCGCTCGGCGACTTCGAACATGCCGTGCCAGTGGGTGTAGTCGGGAGCCATCATCGAAGCACCGTGGCGGGCTCGCCGCCCTTCGTGATGCCAGAGGAGGAACCAGGTCCACTCGATCTCCTCGTCGAAGTCGGTCTTCGTGCGCAGCCCGGTCTCCGCCAGCGCCGCCATGATCTTCTGGCCCGGCTTGGCGAACTTCTCGTTGTAGAGCACCACCAGGTCGTCGTACTGGCTGTAGAAGGAGTTGACGTAGTCGGGAGTGTGGCAATGCGAGCAGACTTGTTTCATCCGATCTCGCTTATTCTCGGCCGAGTCCGCGATGAGAGCTTGGCGCTTCTGGGGGTCGGTCTCTTTGACGATGCCGTGGTGGATGTCGGTGTCCATGACCAGCGATACCGGCGGGCGGTTGGTCCACGAGATCCGTTCGCCCGGATCGTGGGTGATCCGGCCGCCGTTGCGCAGGTTGCCGGACATGTGGCAGGTGGCGCAGGTCGGGGCGGCGGAGTAGTCCTCGCCCAGAATCCAACTGTCGCTGTCGAGGTTCATGCTGGCCTTGAGGTCGCGGTAGGCGACGCCGTGTTTGGATTCCTCGTAGATTTCCTTTTGCGGGTGATCGGGACCGAGGTGGCACTTGCCGCAGTTCTCCGGTTGGCGGGCGCGACGAGGGGAGAAATCATGGCGGCTGTGGCAGGCGGAGCAGGATCCGCGAGAGCCGTCCAGATTGAGACGGCCGATGCCCGAGTTGGGCCAGGATGCGGCCACTAGCTGTGGTTTGCCATCCTGGTCGTGGAAGATGCTCGCCGCAGCTTCGAGATTGGTCGGTCGGCCATCCTCGTCCGGCTCGAGGTCGTCCACCGTGACGCTGCCGCCATCGGTGGTCGCTAGGGCAACCTTGGAACCGTGGCATTGCAGGCAGCCGGAGTTAGCGCTGGCGAAGCCACTCACCATGTTTACGTTGCGACCCGGCGTGGGGGAGTGTGGGCTGAAATCGGTCCGCGATCCTTCCACCGTCTCAGCCAAGAAGTTGTCCAAGGAGGCCAGGATGTTGCCGGCGGCGGCGTGGTGGCTTTGCTCGAACTCTTCTGCTTCGGTCTGGTGACAGCGTGAGCAATCTCGCGGCGTGACCACGGTGGCGATGAGCTCTCCGTAGTGGGTGAAGCTGTCCACATCCTCTTGCGCGGCGGTGTGGCACTCGACGCAGCCGATACCCTTTTCGGCGTGGGTGCTGCCTTGCCAGTGCTCGACGATCCCAGGCGTGCCCTCATTGTGGCAGTCCACGCAGGCGCGCGAACTCACCGGTACCACGATGAGCGCCCGGCTCAGCCCCGCCTCCTCCGCCTTGCGCGCCGTTTCCATCCACTGCACGAGCACCAGAGAAAGAAGGAACAGGAAGCCGAGCGCGGCGATGATCCAACGTTTGTTTTCGAGAGTCATGGCGAGTCCTCTTAGGGTCGAGAGCTTAGGAGTCAGAGCTTGAAAGTCAGTGCTTGACGACGGCCTCCCAGACCGTCAG
>QIHU01000421.1 GCA_003231035.1 Acidobacteriota bacterium | reverse complement strand
CGACCGTCCACCACCACGATGTCGAGCACTTCGGTCTTGGGATGAATGCGGACCTTGCCGGCCTCGACCTGCCGGGCCAACGCTTGGTAGCAACCGAGCAGTAACTGTTGACCGGTCTGACCCCGGGCGTAGAAGGTTCGCGAGACCTGAGCGCCACCGAAGGAGCGGTTGGCCAGTAGACCACCGTACTCCCGGGCGAAAGGAACGCCTTGCGCCGCCGCTTGATCGATAATGTTGAGGCTGATTTCGGCCAACCGGTGCACATTGGCTTCGCGGGCACGAAAGTCGCCGCCCTTGACCGTGTCGTAGAACAATCGATGGACGCTGTCGCCGTCGTTTTGGTAGTTCTTGGCGGCGTTGATTCCGCCCTGCGCCGCGATCGAATGAGCGCGGCGGGCGCTGTCTTGGTAGCAGAAGCTAGTGACGTTATATCCCAGCTCAGCGAAGGTCGCCGCCGCCGCGCCGCCGGCCAGTCCGGTACCCACGACGATGATCTCGTACTGGCGCTTGTTGGCCGGATTGACCAGTTTGATACTCGCCTTGTGGTTGCGCCATTGATCGGCCAGTGGGCCACCGGGAATCTTCGAATTCAGTGCTTCAGTCATCGCCCGACCTCCTTAGCCGACGATCCCGGTGAGGACCGCGATCGGAAATGAGATGTTGCCAGCGGTGACGACGAGAGCAAACCCAGCAGCTAGTCGACGGCGCCATGGGTTGAGCTTCGGATGGTTCCAACCCAAGGTCTGGAAGAGGCTCCACAGACCGTGGTAGAGGTGGAGAGCCAGCGCGATATTGGCGACGATGTAGAACACGGAAACCCACCAAACCTTGAACCCCGTCACCACATTGTGGAAGGCCTGGGTGGAGATCGAACCATCCGGGTTGGTGGTGTGGTGGATGAAATCAGGATGCACCGTGCCCCAGGTGAGGTGGAGCAGGTGATAAACGATGAAGAGGAGGATGATCACTCCGCCCCAGCGCATGGTGCGGGACGCGTAGTCGGCCTGCACGGTGTGCGGCTTGACGTAGCGCTGGCCGCGCGCCGCGCGATTGAGCCGGGTCACCTGCCAAGCGGCCCAGATATGGACGAGTACCGCCCCGATCAGCACCGCTCGAGCGATCACCAAGGCGCCGCCGTGCGGCAGAGCCGGATAGCCGATCTCGCGCAGCCAATCAGCGTAGTGGTTGAAGCTCTCGGCTCCCAAGTACATTTTCAGGTTGCCCACCATGTGAGACAACACAAAGCCGAACAAGACGACTCCAGACAGCGCCATGATCGCTTTCTTGCCCAGAGACGAGCCGTACAGAGTTCCGATTTTGGACATTGAGTTCCCTCTTGCCGCGACGCTCAAACCCGTAGATTCGAGTCCGATTCGCTGGCTTGGACTAACCACACTCCGGTACCGCATCCGCCGCGCTGTCAGAGCACCCCCGCGGATGGCTGCAATCGGGCAATGCTACCAGTCTATTCGCCTTGTGGCACCCCTCCCAAAAGGAGGGCTATGGCGACCTCGCGCGGCCG
>QIHU01000509.1 GCA_003231035.1 Acidobacteriota bacterium | reverse complement strand
GGCTCGGCGGCGGTGAACTGGATCGCCAACTGAGCTACTGGCGCCAGCAGTTGGCGGGGGCCAACACCCAGCTCGAACTGCCCAGCGACCGTCCGCGACCGCGCCGTCCGAGCTACCGTGGCGCAAGCGTGGCTTTCACCCTCGGCGCGGAACTCAGCGAGCCGCTCGGGAGGCTGTGCCGGCGCCACGGGGCGACCGAGTTCATGGTCTTCCTGGCCCTCTATTCCGCCCTCTTGGCGCGCTGGAGCGGTCAGGACGAGTTGACCATCGGCTCGCCGATCGCCAACCGCTCGCGGCCCGAGCTCGAGGGGTTGATCGGTTTCTTCGTCAACACCTTGGTGTTGCGTTGCGACCACTCGGGCGGGCCGAGCCTCGATCGAGCGTTGGAGCGCATCGCTCCTCTAGCCCTCGACGCCTATGCCCACCAGGACCTCCCCTTCGAACGCTTGGTGGAGGAACTCGAGCCGGATCGCGCGCTCAATCGCACGCCGCTCTTCCAGGCGATGTTGGTGTTGCAAAATGCCCCCGCTCGCCAGGTGCAACTCCCCGGTGTCTTCCCCGGTGTCTTCCTCGATGTGCTTCAAACCGAGGGCACCACCGCCAAGTTCGATCTCCTCTTGACCCTGGTGCCGAGCGATACGGATTGGGTGCCAGAAGAGGGCGGCGCGCCATCCCGGTGGACCGGCGAGTTCGAGTACAGCCGCGACCTCTTCGATCCCACGACCGTGCAACGGTGGGTGGAGGGTTGGCAACGGCTGGTCGCGGCGGCCCTCGCCGAGCCCGCGCTGCCGCTGGGCCGCCACTCCCTGCTCTCAGCGGCGCAACGCCATCAGCTCCTCCACGCCTTCAACGACACTGCTGCCGATCCTGGCGCCGATCCCGGCGCGGGTCCGAGCGGGCAGCCGGCTCATCTTCGTTTCGCCGCGGCGACGGTGGAGCAGGGCGACCGGGTGGCGGTGGCCGGCGAGGGTTGGAGCTTGACCTACGCGGCGCTCGACCGTCGATCCGGTCAGTTGGCGACCGCTTTGCGCGAGCTTGGAGTGGGGCGCGAAACCCGGGTCGCTCTCGGCTTGGCCCGGTCGGCCGAAATGATGATCGCCGTCCTCGGAGTCCTCAAAGCGGGGGCGGCCTACATGCCGCTCGACCCCAGCCTGCCCAAGGACCGGCTGGCCTTCATGATGGACGACGCCCAGGTCGCGGTGGTGCTCAGCGACCGCGCCACCGTCGACGCGCTGCCGGTGGGAGAGGTAACGCTCCTGCTGCTCGACGCCGAGGCCGAGCGGCTGGCGGCTCTCGCTCCCTCCGGCCCCGTGGCCACCTCGCGCCTAGGGATGGCGAATCTGCTCTACACCTCGGGTTCGACCGGCAAGCCCAAAGGGGTGGCGATGAACCACCGTGCCCTGGCCACCCCGCTGGCCCCGGGAGCCGCACGGCGCAGTTCTCCGCCCTCTCGTTCGACGTCTCCTTCCAGGAGATCTTCACCACCTGGTGCTCGCTGGGCACCCTCCAGTTGATCGACGAGGAGCTGCGGCGCGACGCGCGGGCCTTGTTGGCCTATCTCGACCGTCACCGGGTGGAGCGGCTCTTCCTACCCTTCGTCGCCCTCCAGCAGCTGGCCGAGGTGGCCGCCGAGGTAGGGCGGGTTCCCGACAGCCTGCGCGAGGTGATCACCGCTGGCGAGCAGGTGGTGATGCACCAGGCGGTCGCCGCCTTCTTCGACGCCCTGGCTGAGCCGCGGCGCACCTTCGCCAACCAGTACGGCCCCACCGAGACCCATGCGGTTAGCCAACGGATGCTGACCGGCTCGGCGGCCGGATGGCCGGTCTTGCCCCCCATCGGCCGTCCCGTGCCCTCCACCCGAGTGCGGGTGCTCGACCCGGAGGGCCAGCCGGCCCCGCTGGGCACCCTCCAGTTGATCGACGAGGAGCTGCGGCGCGACGCGCGGGCCTTGTTGGCCTATCTCGACCGTC
>QIHU01000181.1 GCA_003231035.1 Acidobacteriota bacterium | reverse complement strand
GCGAGCGCAGGCGATGGCTGACGAGCGCCCCGGCGGTGAGGGTGAACAGGTCGCGCATGGGCTATTTGCGTCCCAGGGCGACGATCGGATCTAGTTGGGCGGCGCGGCGGGCGGGCAAAAAGCCGAAGAGACCGCCGACCGCCAGCGATACCGCCAGGGCCGCGGTGACCGCCCAGGTCGGCGGCGTGGCGGGGAAGGCGGGGAAGAGCTGGACCAAGAGGCGGACCCCGGCGAAGCCGACCGCTAGACCGACCAGGCCGCCAAAGGTCGAGAGCATGACGGCCTCGAAGAGAAAGACCTGCATCACCTGCCGCCGGGCGACTCCAACCGCGCGCAGAAGTCCAATCTCGCCGGTTCGTTCAGAGACCGAGACCAACATCACATTCATCACCCCCAGACCCGCTACCGAGAGCGAAATGGCGGCGATGGCTCCCAGGGCTAGAGTCAAGGCGGTGAGGATCGAGGAGAAGGTGCTGGCCAGGGCCTCTTCGGAGAGAACGGAGAAGTCCTCCTCGCCGTGGCGCTCGTGCAGGAGCTGGCGCACCGCTTGGCTCCCTCGGTCGAGATCGGCGTACCCCTTGAGGCGGATCAAGATGCGAAACAGCGAACTCTTGTTGAACATACGCAGTGCCGTGGCCACCGGGATGAGCACGATCTCGTCGAGATTCACCCCCAGCTGAGTGCCGGTGGGCTCCATCACTCCGATCACCCGCATGCGCCAGCTGCCGACGCGGACGACGGCGCCGACCGGATTGGCGGCGGCGAAGAGCTCGCGGGCCACGTTGGCACCGAGAACGACCTGGGCCGAGCCGCGGTCGGCTTCGCCCGCTGCCAAGAACTGGCCCTTGCGCAGGCTGAGGTCGCGCACGTCGAGATAAGCACGGGTGGTCCCAATGACCGCGATCTGGCGCCGGCGCTCGCCGAAGGAGATCGTTTCGGTGGCCATCGAAATGGGGGCCACGTAGAGTGCTTGGCGGACGTGGCGAGCGACCGCCTCGGCGTCCGCCAAGGTGAGGTCGTTGGGCGTCCCGATGATCCCAGGGACGACACCGGTGGTCTCGGTGCGCCCCGGCATCACGACCACAAAGTTGGTTCCCAGGTTGGAGAATTGCCCCACCACGTAGAGCCGGGCGCCTTCGCCCAGCGCGGTCAAGATGATCACCGCGGCGACTCCGATGGCGACGCCGAGGAGGCTGAGAAGAGTGCGCAGCCGGCTCCCGGCAAGGGCGCGCAGGGCGAAGCGCAAGGCGTCGACGAGACTCATTGTGGTGCCGCGTCGGCGGCCGGCTCCGGCGACGATGCCAGGAGGGTGGTCATCACCTGGGCAATTTCGTGGCCCGCCACTTGCTGCGCCAGCTTGCCGTCGAGAAGAACCAGAATGCGGTCGGCGCGCCGCGCCACGTTGGGGTCGTGGGTGACCACCACCAGGGGCGTTGAGCCCCTCGATCAACTCCAGAATCTGCTGCCCGGCCCGTTGGTCGAGATTGCCGGTGGGTTCGTCAGCGAGCAAGATGCTGGGCTCCATCACGGTGGAGCGAGCCAACGCCACCCGCTGACACTCGCCACCTGAGAGCTGCCTCGGCCGATGGTCGGCGCGATCGGCTAGCCCGACCTGCGCCAAAGCCTTACCCGCCGCCGCCGTTCGCCGCGGCCGATGCCGGCGAAGATCATCGGCAGCTCGACGTTGCCCGCCGCGGTGAGTCGGTTGACCAGGTGGAAGGACTGAAAGACGAAACCGATGGTGTTGCGCCGCACCAGGGTCAACTCGGCTTCCTCGAGACTCGCCACCTCGCGCCCATCCAACTGGTAGCTCCCGCGCGTCGGCCGGTCCAGACAACCGATCAAGTTGAGTAGGGTCGACTTACCGGAACCCGATGGCCCCATGATGGCGACGTGCTCGCCGCGGCGGATGCGCAGGCTGACGTCGGCCAGCGCGTGGACCGGCCGACCGCCGACCTCGAAGGTGCGCGAGACTCCCTGTAGCCGGATCACGGTGAATTTTCTAGAGTCACCTCGGCACCGGCAACAACCTCGGCTCGATCGAGCGAATCGACCACCTCATCGCCAACCTGGGCTCCGTCAAGAATCTCGGTGTAGTCCCAGTTGGAAAGGCCGAGGGTGAGCTGGCGCTCCACCAGCTTGCCCTCTTCGATCATGAGCACCCGGTCGCCTTCGAGTAGCACCGAGGTGGGCAGGCGCAGCGCCTCCGGGTGCACCTCGAGGATGATTTCGACGTCCGCCGAGGTTCCGGGAAGGAGCCCGGCGGCGGCCTCCTGGTCGTCGAAGGTGACCTCGATTTCCACCGTCCGGTTCTGTTGCTCGATGTCGAGAACGTAGGGTGCCACCCGATCGACCCGCCCAGCAAAAGAGAGGCCGCGGTGGGAGTCGACGGTGATCCGGGTGGGGAGGCCGGCGTGAATGCGTGCCGAGTCGACCTCGTCCATCGGGGCGCTGAGGTAGATCGAACCGGGGTCGATCAGGTCGATCACCGCGGGCACCGGCAAGGTGGGAGGGGAAGGGGTGGTCCACTCGCCGACCTCGATCGAAAGATCGGCGATGATGGCGTCAAACGGGGCGCGCAGAACGGTCTTGGAGAGTTCGCTAC
>QIHU01000391.1 GCA_003231035.1 Acidobacteriota bacterium | reverse complement strand
TCGAAGAGATGCTCGCGCGCACCTCGGGTGACTTGGTTTCCGGCACCGTTTCACTCCACCGCTTCCCCTATCTTCTCGGCTTCCACCTCAGCCCTTTCTGGCTCTTCAGCCTGGTCGCCTTGGCCACCGTGTGGTGGGTGCGCCGCCTCCCCACGATGGGGCCGGCCCACCTCCTCTGCTTCGCCACCACCGCCGCGCTGGCCTCCAGCCCCTTGGTTTGGGTCCACACCTTGCTCCTCGCCCTGCCATTGCAAGTACTGGCGGTGCAGCTCGCCTGGAGCCGATGGGGCGGCGGCAGGCAGTCGGCCACACGGGACACCAGCCTCTGGCGGCGATGGGAGCCCGCCTTTGTGCTCCTCGCGGTCGCCGCGATCCAACTGGCCAAGGGCGCCACCGCCATCGCCGAGGCGCCGCTTCTCATCCAGTGGTTCGCCGCCTTGCCACCGGCACTCGCGCCAGCGCTCCTAACGCTGTACCTGTTTCGGTGTCGACCCTCGCCCAACGGTCACCTGGCCCAAGCTCGTCTACAGGCGACCGCAACCTAACCCTCTGCCCTCCGTACATCACCGTACATCACCTTCGATACACTACGTTCCCATCCACCATGGTCACCGACTCCAAATCCAACCTCGACAAGCTGCGCATCGACCGCGCCGAACGCGGCGAGCCCGGTTCACCGCGCTGGCCTTGGCTGCTGACGGTGCTGCTGCTCGCGACCGGTGCGGGGTTGGCGTGGTGGTTCCTGCGCGATGGGCGAGCCTTCGAAGTCACCACCGCCACCGTCTACCAGGAGCAGCTCACCTCAGGCGGCCGCGGCGCTTCGGTCCTGGAAGCCTCGGGCTACGTCACCGCGCGACGCAAAGCCACGGTCTCGGCCAAACGCACCGGCAAGATCGTCGAGCTGTGGGTCGAAGAGGGGATGCGGATCGAAAAAGGACAGATCTTGGCCCGGCTCGACGACTCTCTCTTGCGCCGCCAACTGGCGCTGGCCCAAGCCCAACTTCAGGCCACGCGCAGTACCCTGGCGGAACTGGATGTGCGTCGCGACGAGGCCGAGCGCAACCTCGGTCGCAGCACCAAGTTGCTGGCCGAGGAGGTCACGACCCAGGCCCAGGTGGATGCCGACCGGGCCTCGCTCGACACCCTGATCGCCCGTCTGGCGGCGGCCGCCGACCAGATCGCGGTCAGCGAGCGGCAGGTGCTCGTGCAACGCGAGCAGCTGAGAGAAACGGTGATTCGCGCTCCCTTCACCGGTGTCGCGATCTCCAAGGATGCCCAGCCTGGCGAGATGATCTCACCGGTGTCGGCCGGCGGCTTCACCCGCACCGGCATTTGCACCCTGGTGGACATGTCTTCGCTGGAGATCGAGGTCGACGTCAACGAAACCTACATTCAGCGCGTCCTCGACGGCCAACCGGTCGAAGCGAGGCTCGACGCCTACCCGGACTGGACCATCGCCGCCCATGTCATCACCATTGTGCCTACCGCCGACCGGCAGAAGGCGACGATGAAGGTACGGATCGGCTTCGACC
>QIHU01000155.1 GCA_003231035.1 Acidobacteriota bacterium | reverse complement strand
GCGGCGCGACCCAGTTCAGGGTCGGTCCAGCTCTCGACCAACCGTGCCCCTAGCACCAGCGCCTCGATCTCTTCGCGGCTGAACATCAGCGGTGGCAGGTCGTAGTCGCGCAGCAGGTAGCCGACCCCCGCCTCGCCTTCGATCGGAACGCCGCTGCGACCAAGGTCGCGAATATCGCGATAAATCGTGCGCTCGGAGACTTCCAATTCAGCGGCCAAACTGCGGGCGGTGACCACCCGCCGACGGCGCAGCAGTTGGACGATCTGGAAAAGGCGGTCGGCGCGGCGCACGGCGGGGGCGGCTCGGCTACGCGGTCAGGGTCAGCTCGCGCTGCACCTTTTCGTACCAGTTCTGGTAGCGCGGTTCGAAGATGGCGCAACGGTTCATCTCGCCGCCGTAGACGTGGATGGTGACCGAGGATTCGTCTTCGAGGGCGTTGGCGATGGTGTGGTAATCAAACGGTGGGATCAGTTGGCCGGCACTGCCCACGCCCGCCGAGACGGTCTCTTGACGCTCGAACTGGTAGAGCTTCTCGGAAGCCTCCAGAAGGCCGTAGGCGGTGATGTCCAGCTGCCCTTGGACCACGCACTCCACACACCAGAGGCCATCGTGATCGTGCAACGGCGTCCCTTGCCCGGGGCCCCAAACCATCACCAAGGCGGTGTAGTTGAGTTCCTGGTTGCGGTGGATCAGCCGGCGGGCGTAGGAGCCGGGCACCGGCTGGCAGATCTCCGCGGAGAGCTCGATCGCCCCCTCCTTGCACAGCCGAATCAGCGTCTCTTTCACCGCTCCGGTCACCGCCACGGAGTCGCCCCCGGCCGACGCCACCGCCGCGTCCAGCCCCGCGACTAGAGTTTCACAACCACTCGGAACTTGGTGACTCATCGGCCTTCCTCCACGTATCTTGGAAAGCTGCCGCGAGCGACTCGGGGTCGGCTCTCATAGACGGCGCCCTCACGTCCTCTATTTGAAGAGTCTATCCTCCTGTTTTTTCGAGCGCGGCGCCAGCCTTTTCTTCGACCTCACGACCGACGGGATAGAGGCCCCAACGACTGTCCCAGTAGGGAGTGCGGCGATAGAACCACTGCAACCGGGCCCGCGGATCGGCGGCGAACTTAGCGTCGGTGAGGAGTTTGCCGCGGAACTCGGCGGCCAGCTCGGCATCCATGGCCAACATGCGCTCGGCCAAGGGCTCCATCACGTAGCCTTCGGCATACTCGGTGCGCTGCAAGACTTCGAGAAAGAAGCCCCATTGAAAGAGCGAATCCGCGTGGCTCGGCTCGAGCAGCAGCATGGCCAAGTCGCCCAGCGGCTGATCGGTGGCGACCCGCGCCGAGCCGGCGGCGAACTCTTGCTTTCGCATCTCCCGCACGGCCTCGCCCGGCATCACCCGCACATGTCCTTCGAAGGGGTTGGAGTCCGTCTTCGCCTCTTCGAGACGCAGCATTTCGACCTCCACTTGGCGGGGTGAGGCTATGCGTTCCACCTCGATGCCGTGGGTCTCCAGAATCTCGATGACCTCTGGATAGGTGGC
>QIHU01000082.1 GCA_003231035.1 Acidobacteriota bacterium | reverse complement strand
GACCCTCTACGGAGTGGACGGCTACGTGGAGGTCGATCACGCGACCTTCGCTGAAGTGGAGAAGCTCGCCGAAGCGAGCGGCTTCCTGCGCCCGGCGGGGAAGCGGCGATGAGCGAACCGGTGATTCAACTCACCGACGTTCATGTGCTCTATGGTTCGACCTGCGCCCTCGACATCGAATCGCTGACCATCAACGCCGGTGAGCGGGTCTTCGTTCTGGGTCACAGCGGGTCCGGCAAGACCACTCTGTCGCGGCTGATCAAGGGCAAGATGCGACCGTCGACCGGTACCGTCGAGGTGATGGGGCACAACCCGGTCCGTGGAGCACAACGGCGCCGGCAGCAGCGCCGGGTGGCGATGATCGACCAAGAGTTCCACCTGGTGCCGCGGCTCTCGGTGATCGGCAACGTCCTGACCGGTTGCCTAGGGCGGGTCGGCCGGCTGGCCAGTTTGATGGGTATCTTTCCCGCCGAGGAGTGGGAGCGGGCGGAAGCGATTCTGGCCGAGGTGGGGCTCGATGGGCTCGGCGAGCGGCGGGTTGAATCGCTGTCGGGAGGGCAGCGCCAGCGCACCGCGATCGCGCGGGCGTTGATGCAGGAAGCGGACATCATCCTCGCCGACGAGCCGGTGTCGAATCTCGACCCGGAGCTGGCCGAGGACGCCCTGGAACTCTTCGTCGAGTGTGTCGCGCGACGCGGTGTGACCCTCCTTGTCAATCTGCATCAACCGGAACTGGCCCGCCGCTTCGCCAGCCGTTTCGTCGGCTTGGCCAACGGCAGGATCGTCTTCGACGGCAATCCCGAGGAGTTCACCGCCGCTGATGCCGAACTCGTGTATCGCGGCCAGCCGGTCACACCTGAGGAGGAGAAGAAGGATGACTCTGCGCCACCGCTGGATTCAGCGGGTGCTGCTGCGAAGCTTAGGCTGGTTCGCCGCTAGCGCCCTTGTCGTCTGGGCGCTGGTCCAGACGGAAGTCGACCTGGGAGTCCTGGCCCGTTCAGGGCCACGGTTCGCCGAGTTTTTCAGCCGGCTGGTGCCGCCCGACTGGAGCGTCGCCGGTCTGGTCTGGCGCTCGACCCTCGAGACGCTGATGATCGCCCTGGTCGGGACCGCCGTCGGGGTCGTCGTCGCCTTGCCGCTGGGATTCTTGGCGGCGAGCAATATCTCGCCGGGGTGGGTTCACCAACCGGTGAAGCTGTTCCTCGGCGCCATCCGGTCGATTCCGCTGATCGTGGTGGCGATCCTCTTTGTGAGTGCGGTGGGGCTCGGGCCCTTCCCGGGAGCCTTGGCCATCGCTTTCCATTCGGTCGGCATGCTGGGCAAGTTCTTCGCCGAAGAGTTCGAGACCGCGGACGAAGGGATCCTCTCGGCGGTGGGAGGAACGGGAGCGGGCTGGGCCCAGACTCTGCGCTTCGCCTTCTCCGTCTACCGGATGGAGCTCAACTTCCGTGACGCCGCGGTGCTCGGCCTAGTCGGAGCCGGCGGGATCGGCTACTACATCCAACTCTACGTCCGCGGCTTCCAATACGAAAAGGTCGCCGTCCTGCTGATCGCCATCGTCGCCGTGGTGACCGCTCTGGACCAACTGACCTTCTGGATTCGCAGATGGGTGCGTTGATCGGGCTCGGGGTCGAGCTAGAGTTGGCGGTGCTGCTGATGGTTCAGACCCTCGGGACGTCGATCTTCGCCCCGTTCGAAGTCGAGACACCGGCCTGGCGCAAGATTCTCAAGTGGGCGATCGTGGCCGCTCTGACCCTCGGTATCTACGCGCTCGCCGGCCACTGGGCTCTGCTGGTACCCCTGCTCGGCCTAGTGGGAGCCACTTTCCATTTCCTCTGGTGTC
>QIHU01000713.1 GCA_003231035.1 Acidobacteriota bacterium | reverse complement strand
TATTATTGGCGGGTTAGGGGAATTCTAGATCCATGACAGAGAAAACGAAGACGGCACCGAGAAAACTAGTCATCCAGCTCAGCGAGACCGAACTGGAGATGATCGCGGCGGACATTGTGGACCTCGAGGTCGATGCCGTGGTCAATGCCGCCCACGAAGATCTGACTCGAGGCTCTGGAGTCTCAGAGGCGATCCTCGAGATGGGCGGTCCCTCGATCCTCAAGGAATGCAAGCGGATCGGGAAGACCCCGGTGGGCACCGCGGTAATGACCGGGGCTGGCGAGCTGAAGGCCAAGCAGGTTATCCATGCGGTGGGACCCACCAAGGGAGAGGGCGACGAAGATCGGAAACTCTCGTCCGCGGTGCGTTCAGCGCTCGCCTTGGCGCAATGGCCTGCGCTCGATCGCTCTGCCGGCGATCTCAACCGGCGACTTCGAGTTCCCAGTGGATCGTTGCGCTCGCATCACTCTGACCGAGGTGCACCGCTATTTGCAGGGAGGATCGAAGCTCGAACGGGTAGTGCTCGCTCTTTACAACGAAGAGACTTTTGAGATCTTCAAGCGCGAGTTGCGGCGCGGCTTCCGATAACTTTCCGCTACCCGCTGCGTACCCATTCGTGATGAACGGCAACGACAACTCTCGATCTCGCTAGATCGCCATGGGACGTAAGGGCAATACCTCCCCGTGGGTTTACGTCGCCTTAGGCTGCGGTGGACTGGCGATCTTGGCGGTCGCCGCTTTGATCGCCTTGCTGGTCTTCGGCGCCCGCAAAGCGAAGCAGTTCGGCGAGGATATGCAGGATCCTCAGGCTCGCCACGAGCGGGTGGTGAAAGTGCTCGGGGGCGACATTCCCGATGGCTACTATCCGGTGATGGGGATGGAGATCCCGTTCTTGATGGAGATGGCCATGCTCACCGACCAGCCGCCTGATGAGGACGGTGATCTCGACGATCTCGGTGAGGGTGGATTCATCTACCTGCGCATGCGTTCGCGGCGCAGCAAGCGTGAGCAGTTGGAGGACTTCTTCGAAGGTCGCACCAACGATCTGGAAGCGTTGCGCCGCTCGAACATCAACCTCGGGCGCGGCAAGCTCATCGACCGCGGTTCGTTGGACCTCGACACCTTCAAAGCGCGCTGGATCGCGCAGCGAGGCGAGGTGATCATGGGCAGCGGCAGCGGTCGCCAGCGCCGCAATGACGGTGGCCGGATCGAGGGAATCACCGCCGTGATCCTCGTTGAATGTCCCAACGATCAAAGCGCGGCACAGCGCATTGGTATTTGGTTCGCTCCAGAGCCCGAGACGGCGGAGGGTACCGAGATGGACCTGACCGGCACCCCAGCTGACGAGAACGCTCTACGCGGATTCCTCGGCCACTTTGCTCCTTGCGGGTAAGGGCCGCGGTCACCGATCGGTAGCTGGGTTGAGTCGCCACCCAAGAAAGACCTCTTTCGCTCGTGGGGCTCGTGTGACGTAGTCTAGGGCGCTCGTGGCTTGCCGAAGCCAGGGTTACTTGTGGTTGAGAACCCTTGCCGCGTCGAGTTCGAGATCCCCATGAAAGACCCCCACACCGCCATTGAGGTTATCCGGGCCCGTACTCACAACCTCAAGGGCATCGACTGCCGCATTCCCCACGGCCAGTTCACCGTGGTCACCGGACCTTCGGGCGCGGGCAAGTCGTCGCTGGTTTTTGACACCATCTACGCCGAGGGGCAGCGCCGGTTTGTGGAGTCGATGTCGACCTACGCCCGGCAGTTCTTGCAGCAGATGGAACGGCCGCCGGTCGACGCGGTGAACAACATTCTGCCGGCGGTAGCGCTCGAAGCGAAGAACTCGGTGCGCAATGCGCGCTCGACGGTCGGTACCATCACCGAGGCGCACGACGTTCTTCGCTTGCTCTTTACCCATCTCGGGATTTGCCAATGTCCC
>QIHU01000338.1 GCA_003231035.1 Acidobacteriota bacterium | reverse complement strand
CGTGCGCCGGTCGCCGCACTGCGTGAGTTAGGTCTGCTTTTGGTTCCCGGAGCGGACTAAGGCAACCGTGGCTCGGAACGGGCGCGATTAGCCGAGGCTGTTGAATAACTCCTTTGAGGGGCTCGGACGGTCGTGATTCCTTGTCAGTGATGGTTGGGCAAGGAGATCCGGGTGATGATGGGTGAGCCTGTAGGTCGGCAAGATCGTCTTTTTTATCAATTCGATCTCGAAGAAATGGTGCCAGCCGATAATCTGCTGCGCCGGATCGACGCGGTTCTGGACTTGAACTGGCTGCGCGGCGAGATGCAGCCCCATTACAGCCACCTGGGCTGCCCTTCGGTGTGCCCCGAGCTGATGATGCGGATGCTTTTGGTCGGCTATTGTTATTCGATCCGCTCGGAGCGGCGCTTGTGCCAGGAGGTGCAGGTGAACCTGGCCTACCGCTGGTTCTGCGGCCTGGGTCTCGAGGACAAAGTTCCGCACCATTCGACCTTCTCGGTGAACCGTCACGGCCGCTTCCGCGACAGCGATATCCTGCGCAAGGTCTTCGAGGAGGTGGTCTGCGGCTGCATGACGGCGGGGCTGGTCGGCGGCGAGGGCTTTGCCGTGGATGCCTCGGTGATCGAAGCGAACGCCAGCCGTTTCCACAGGGTCGAGGGAAGCGAGGTCGACTGGACGCCCGAGCAGCGGGCGCGCCGCCCGGTGCAAGAATACCTGGTCGCGCTGGAAAGCGAGAACCCGCCGATCAACCCCAAGCAAAAGCCCAAAGCGATGTCGCCGAGCGATCCCACGGCCGCCTGGACCACACGCGGGCGCCCCAAGGTGATGTTCGGCTATAGCGTCAATTATCTGATCGACCTGGAAAACGCGGTTATCGTTGATGTCGAAGCGACGCCGACCCGGATCTCCAAGGAGGTCGATGCCACCGAAACCATGATTGAGCGCAGCGAAGAGCGCTTCGCTCTCAAGCCTAAGCGTCTGGCCGGCGATGTCGCCTATGGGACGGCAGAAATGCTCGGCTGGCTGGTCGACCATGACATCGATCCGCACATTCCGGTCTGGGACAAGAGCCAGCGCGACGATGGCACCTTCTCACGGGCCGACTTCCTCTATGACGAGGCGCGTGACCTCTATAGCTGCCCTGGTGCGAAGCTCTTGAGGACCACCGGCAGGCTCCATTCCGACAACACCTATCGCTATATCGCGAGCAAACATGATTGCGATGCCTGCGCCCTGAAGCCGAAATGCTGTCCCAACACACCGGCGCGCCGCATCCCGCGCAACCCCAACGAGGCGGCACGAGACTATACCCGCGCTTTAATGGAGACCGAGGCTTACGCGGCCTCCAGCGGCCAACGCAAAAAGATCGAAAGGCTCTTTGGTGAGGCCAAGCAGATCCTCTCGATGGTGCGCTTACGATTGCGAGGCCTTACTGGCGCCAGGGATGAGTTCCTCCTAACTGCCACCGTCCAGAACCTCAAAAGGCTCGCCAATCACACCACCAGACCGCCGCCACAGCCCATGATGGCCTGAGACATGCCGCAAAGC
>QIHU01000692.1 GCA_003231035.1 Acidobacteriota bacterium | reverse complement strand
AGATCGACGCGGGCTTCGGATTGAATCAATCGATGGTGAAAGACTGCAACTCGACCGGTGTGGCCACGTCGCCCAGGACGGTCATCGCGGCGTTCATGCTGGAGATGACCGCGAAACTTGTGCCTGGGTTGCCGTCGTTGATGCTGATCCCATGAAAACCCTGGCCACCAACGGTACCGGTGGCTAGACCTATCGAGTCGCCACCGAAATTCCAGATTCCGGCTAGGAAGGAGGAGCCCACGTAGGGAAGAGCGGTCGGGAAGGTAATCGTGTTCGATCCGGTGATGAAGGGACCGAAGCTCGCCGAGGTGATCTGGTTGGCCGAGGTCCCGGCCTGCTGGTCGTACATGCTGAAAAAGGCGTTGCCCGATATCCCTACCATGGTGAAGGTCACCATGGTGACGGAGCCGGAGGCCTCGACCGGCGCCAGGGCGGTGGCGGCCACGTTGAGCGCGGTCGAGTACTGGTTTCCGATCATAACGCTACTGGCCGCGCTAGCGGCGAGGGCGCCCGAATGGTAGCTGATCATGGTGCCAGGCACCTCGGGGACTCCCTGGGTCGCTGCCTGCCCTCCGGTGAGCCGGGTGGAGGTGTTGCGCGCTTGCGGATCCCAGCCCCGGGACTCGGCAATGGCTTCGAGCCGCGCCTTGTAGCCTTGCTGGAACTCGAGGCGCTCCGCCTTCGACATTCCCTGCATCGCCGAGAAATCTAGCTCTGGATAGTCGCCAGCTGGCTGAGCCGCCACCGAGAACGACCCCAGCAAACAGAAAACACTGAGTAGACACACCAGCTTCTTCATGATTCTTTCCCTCATTTCCAGGCACCAGCGGATAGGTCAACCTTCTCCGGGCGATAATAATGATTAGCGGCACCGTACCAGCGGGAGGGGAGAAGCGTCAAGGGTGGCGGGAAGGTTCATGTATGCGCACTAATGCATGTTTCTGTGCGGCTTCTCTTGAGTCTGGTCACTCCGCCGATGAGAGATCTTGACCGAGACTTTCGCGGCGTTGAAACTGCGCCAGTCCATGCGGAAAAGGTAAGATCACCCAGCCTTGCGCGGACCAGGCCGCTGGGGCGCTGAGGGTGGGCACAATGCATCAATTCAAGACAAGACGCCGGGTTGAGTTCGTCGACACCGACCTCTCCGGTTTGGTCCATTTCTCCAAGTACTTCGTCTTCATGGAGACCGCGGAGCACGAGATGCTGCGTTCGCTCGGGGTTTCTATTCACACGCGCCATGAGGGCTTCGAGATCGGTTGGCCGCGACGGGCGGTGTCGTGTGAATACGTCAGCCCGCTGCGTTTTGGCGATGAGCTGGAGATCACGATTCAAGTCGAACGCAAGGGGCGCACCACGATGACCTACGGCTTCTGTCTCGAAGTCGAAGGCCGGGAGGTGGCGCGCGGTCGGATCACCGCGATCTGCTGCGTGCTCGACGATCCGACCGGCCTGCGGGCGATTCCGGTGCCGCCGTTCATTGCCGACCAACTCCAAGCGGTACCGGTTGAGGTTAGCGATGAGTGACGGTCTACGCGCAAACCAACTGACCAAG
>QIHU01000794.1 GCA_003231035.1 Acidobacteriota bacterium | reverse complement strand
CGGCCCCAAAGTCGGCTCCGGCGGCTCCCTCTCCCCGCGCGGCGACTGGCGAGCCCCGAGCGACGCCTCGGCGGATTTGTGGCTGCGCGAGCTGGAGGAGCGGGTGCCGTAAGGGGGCTGGGGCTTGGCAGGTTGAGACCCAATGAGAGCTCGACTCCTTGGCTGTATGAGAGAGGGCCATGGCAGAAGGCTCCTTGACAGCGCGGTTGTGAGTGATTACGATGTAATTACGTAAGGAGACTGCATCGTGCGAGCAAAGATCGTCAGAATAGGCAATTCCAGAGGGATTCGCCTCCCCAAGCCCGTCATGGAACAAGTAGGCCTGAGGGAGGAAGTGATGCTGGAGGTTAAGGAGGGAACGCTAGTGATCTCTCCCGCTGAGCGGCCTCGCGAAGGTTGGGCGGCAGCGGCGAAGGCCTTGTCGAATCGAGGTGAAGACCGAATGCTCGATGCGCCAACCCCTACCCGCTTCGATGAGGACGAGTGGGAGTGGTAACGGTTACGGACGTGCGACGAGGGCAGGTCTATCTGGTTTCGTTGAATCCCACTCGAGGGCGCGAGATCAAGAAGACAAGGCCTTGTGTCATCGTCTCGCCCAACGAGCTGAACTCGTACACGCAAACCTACATCGTCGCCCCCATGACCACAGGGAGTCACGCCTATCCGTTTCGTATCCCTTGTCAGTTCCAAGGTCAGTCCGCCTATGTCGTCTTGGATCAGATTCGAACCGTGGACCGGGTACGGCTAGTGAAGAGGCTGGGGCGGCTTTCCCCGCAGGCGCTCGAAAAGTCGCTCTCGGCCTTGGGGGAGATGTTCGCGGTGTAGGCTAGCGGAGGGAGGATTGACCCGTTCCACGTCGGCGAGCGGCCGGCTGTCGCGGTGATGGCCTGAGGTCGTTCTTCGCTATCATGGCGCCCCACCGATTCACTCACCCACGCAGAAGGAGAATCCAAGATGACGGCACAGGCAACGGGACCCTTCGAGATCAAGATGGCTCCCCTGGACACCTACAACCAGGCCGAGGGGGCGGGCATCGCGCGATTCTCGATCGACAAGGAGTACTCCGGCGACATCGAAGCGACCAGCCAGGGCGAGATGGTCAGCGCCGGCTCGCCGCAAGAGGGTCGTGCGGGCTATGTGGCGATGGAGCGCGTCACCGGGACCTTGGCGGGGCGCCAAGGCAGCTTCGTGTTGCAACACAGCGCCACCATGGACGGCTCGTCGCAGGAGCAGTCGATTTCCGTGGTTCCTGGGTCAACCACGGGAGGGCTGACCGACCTCACCGGTTCGATGCGCATCATCATCGAAAACGGCGCCCACTCCTACGAGTTCGAGTACACCCTGCCCGACTCAGAGTAGGCGTGCGCCGAACGGCCGGGTCAAGGGTGCAAGGGCAAAGTCGGCAAAAACTCGGGGGGTCGTCGCAGCTTCGACGCCTGCTCGTAGCCGTAGGCGATCTTGAGCAGGGTGGGCTCGCTCAAGGCACGGCCGAAGAAGGAGACGTTGACATAGCCGGCCGGCACGGTGATGTTCGGGTAGCCGGCCACCGCCGCAGGGGTCGAGCTGCCGCCGCCGAAGTGGTCGCCGTTGATGAGGTCGATCGGCCACGGCGGTCCGCCGGTGGGGGCGAGGATGGCGTCGAGCTGGTGCTCGTCCATCACCCGGTCGATGCCCTCTTGGCGGGCCGCGCGTTGCGCGGTGGCCAAAGATTCGAGGTACTCCTCGCTGGTCAGCGGCCCTTTCTCTTGCGCCTCAATCAGCAGCTCTTGGCCGAAGAAGGGCAGCTCCCGGTCGGCGTTTTGAGTGTTGAAGGCGATCACCTCGGCCAGAGTGTGCGCTTTGGCGCCGCTTGAGAACTCGGCGAGGTACTGGTTCAGGTCGGCCTTGAACTCATACAGCAGCACATTGAACCGGGCCTGCCGGGTCTCGCGCGGCAGTTTCAGGTCGGTGGGGTCGACGATGTGCGCCCCGCGCTTGCGCAGGGTCTCGATCGCCGCCTCCATTAAGGCGTCGACCTTCTCGTGGAAGTCGAAGAAGTTGCGAGCGATTCCGATGCGGGCGCCACGCGGGCCGTCGGGGTCGAGAAAGGGGGTGTAGTCGCTGTGACCTTGGGGCGCCACCTGAGCGCTGAGCGGGTCGTGGGGATCTTCGCCGACCAGGGCGCCGAGCAGCAGGGCCGCGTCGCGCACCGTGCGCGCCATGGGGCCGGCCGTGTCCTGGCTGTGCGAGATGGGGACGATGCCGGAGCGTCCGATCAGGCCGACCGTCGGCTTGATGCCGACCACCGAGTTGGCCGACGCCGGGCAGACCACCGAGCCGTTGGTCTCGGTACCGATGGCGATAGCGCACAGACTCGCCGCCACCGCCGCGCCCGAGCCGGCACTGGAGCCACACGGGCTGCGGTCGAGCACGTAAGGGTTGCGGGTCTGTCCGCCGCGCCCGCTCCAACCGCTCGACGACCGGTTGGAACGGAAGTTGGCCCATTCGCTCAGATTGGTCTTGCCAAGGATCACCGCCCCCGCCTGGCGCAGCTTGTGGGCCACGGCCGAATCGCGGGGCGCTTTGGCGCCGACCAGGGCCAGCGAGCCGGCGGTGGTCTGCATCCGGTCGGCGGTGGCGATGTTGTCCTTGATCAGGATCGGGATACCGTGCAACGGCCCGCGTGGTCCGCTCTTCTGGCGCTCGGCGTCCAGCGCCTCGGCGATCGCCAACGCCTCCGGGTTGGTCTCGATTACCGAGTTGATTGCCGGGCCGCCCCGGTCGATCTGCTCGATTCGGTCGAAGTAGCTTTGCGCGATCGATCGCGCGGTGAGCCGGCCGCTCGCCATGGCTTGCGAGAGTTGATCCACCGTTAGCTCGCTGACCTCGACCCGCGGTGACGCGGCCGTGGCCGTCTCACCACTGGCAGGCTGTATCCGGCCTAGTGC
>QIHU01000215.1 GCA_003231035.1 Acidobacteriota bacterium | reverse complement strand
GAGTTCCAAGATTCGTGTTGCCTACCCGTTGGGGTGGTGAGTGCCCACCCGATGGCGATGCGGATCACCACCTAGCCAACCGGCTGCGTTCTAAGCGCGGTTCGATAAGCTAGCCTCTTGAAGAGGATGGGATCATCGCGGAGAACGGTTCCCGCAAGTAGACGGCACTCTGTGAGCCTGCGCTGGCTGATTGGGTTGGCTGTACTCGCGCTCGCGGTTGTGGTGGCGCTGCTCGAGTACTCGATTTTCTGGTTATCGCCGAGTTTCATCTCGCAGCCGGCCCGATGGACCATTGCGGGTGTGGTCATCGCCGGGTTTCTCTTCACTGCCGGGGCATTGGTCGCCGCCATTCGTCGGACCGAGCTGGAGCTTGAGCGAAGAAGTCGGGAGGTGGATGCGTTGTATCGAGCGACGCTGGACATTTCTGGCGAACTGTCCCTCGAACAGATCCTGCACCGTGTCGTGGAGCAGGCGCGACTGCTGCTGGATGCGGAGTACGGCGCGGTTTCGGTGATGGAGCATCCGAATCGAATCGTCCAGTTCATCACCTCCGGGATGAGCGAGCAGGTGGTCGAACGGATCGGGGAACCGCCGAAGGGCAACGGACTCCTGGGAGTTCCTCTGCATGCAGGGGGTCGACTGCGGGTGGGCGATGTGGCTCAAGATCCACGCTCCACGGGTTTGCCTCCTCACCATCCGGCGGTCAAGTCGCTGCTGGCAGTGCCGATCAGTTGCAAGAGTCCCTTTCGCGGCAATCTCTATCTGGCCAACAAACGAACCTCCCCTGAGTTTGGCCACGATGACGAAAAGATCTTGGTGCGCTTCGCGGCTCAGGTGGCGGTCGCGATTGAGAATGCCCATCTGCATCAACGCCTCAGCTTTCTGGCGGTGACCGAAGAACGGGGACGAATTGCCCGCGAAATGCACGATGGGATGGCGCAGCTTCTCGCCTACGTCAATACCAAGGCGCAAGCGGCCGGCGAACATCTGAAGCGAGAGCGAGTCGATGCCGCGCGCGAGCAGCTGGACGAACTCGCTCTGGCCGCCCGCGACCTCTATGTGGATATTCGCGAAGGCATCCTCTCGTTGCGCACCTCAGCCGTGGCTTCCGGCTCTCTGGAAGAGTCACTGAATGCGTTCCTCCTGTCGTGGCAAGAGCAAGCGGGGGTACATGTGGAAGCAGAGTTCGAGGGCGATCTTCAGCTCGAGGCGGCTGTCGAACTGCAACTCTTGCGGATTCTCCAGGAGGCGCTGACCAACATTCGCAAGCATTCAGGTGCCCGACTTGCGCGGCTAGAAATCCATCGGGAGGGCAGCTACGTCGTGGCGGTGGTCAGGGATGACGGTAAGGGTTTCGAAGTGTCGGCAAGCAGGCTGGAACGGCACTCGCACTACGGCTTGGCCATCATGAGGGAGCGAGCGCAGAGCAGGGGACCACGGTTCGGGTGCGGATTCCGGTGGCGGGATGGGCGGTTGAAAAGTGAACAATGGAGAGAGCATGCGAATCTTGATCGTCGATGACCACATTCTGTTCCGCGATAGCTTGCGTAGCCTCCTAGAGGCGAGAGATTTCGAGATCGTGGGCGAGGCCGGCAACGGCGAAGAGGCGATCCAGCTTTGCTGGGAACTCAAACCGGACCTGGTTCTGATGGACCTCACCATGCCGGGAGTGGACGGTATGGAGGCCACCAAGCGGCTCAGTGCCGAGTTGCCGGAGGTGAAGATCGTCATTCTTACCGCTTCGGACGACGAGGCCAGCCTCTTCGAGGCGATCAAGGCCGGGGCCAAGGGCTACCTGTTGAAGAACCTGGAGTCCGAGGCTTTCTTCGCTCTGCTCGAAGGGGTTAGCAAGGGAGAACCCGCGCTTACCCCGGCGCTGG
>QIHU01000690.1 GCA_003231035.1 Acidobacteriota bacterium | reverse complement strand
CTGAGCACCCACAGGCGCCCGTCGGAGGCGTGAACCGCGAGCGCGGTGCGTTGCGCCCCAGGCTCGATGCTGTGACGGCCATCCGACCAGACGAGAACCTGGGGTATCGCTCCGGTTCCGGAGCCGGCCGTCTCGATCAGGTACCGCAACTCGCCGTCCGGGTCATAGGAGGCGATCATCCCAAGCCGGGAGGCGGCCCAGATCAGCGCGCCGCGATCGTCGGTCGTGAGGTTCCCCTCGAGCAGGATCGGCTCCTGATGGTCCCCCTCCAAAATGCGACCGAATTCCCGGACCAGCGCGCCGGTGGGGCCATAGCGCCGAAACATGGCCGAACCGTCATGGATGGACATCACGAAAAAGCCGTTATCGTGGGCCCGCGCGATCCGGTGGGGCCGCGCGACGAGCTCGACCTCGACCTCTCGCTCACCGCTACCATCATAAAGAGTTGCGGTTTTCGCATCGCCGCAGGCAAGCCAGATTCCACCCTCCGGGTCCAGCGCGAAATCGATAGGCAGCGCGGGAGGAAGCTCTGACGAGAACGCCTCTGGAAAGGAATTCAGGATGTCGCCGTCGGGCGATATTTTCTTAACCTTGGCCTCACCCAGGTCCATCACGAACAGATTTCCCTGAGGATCCACTGCGACGGCGTACGGGGCAAGGACTTTGAGGTTTTCGCCTTCCTTGGGCCAGGGCAATAGCTCGAAGTCGACCGACCGCCATCTCCGCTCTTGGTGCGGGAAGGGCCGTAGGGCTTGCGCATCGTTTCCCAAGTGGTAACGAATCGACGTCGGCCGATCGGCCTTCGAGGTCACCACAACAGCGACGAGAGCGACGAGGGCGATGAACGACAGTAGCAACAGGAGGTATCTTCCACGGTGAGTTGGCATCCTGTCTCCTTTCCAGAGCGGCAGCTTCCGACTACTTGTGGGCAAGCTATTGCCGCGTTCTTTGCTGGAGCTGAGAAGCCGGCAGCAGCCCGCAGGCAGCTGCCGGAAATTGAATCCTTAGATGCAGATCCACGGACTCGGCATTCCTCCGGCCCATGTATTACAACTTACCCATTCGTCCTGATAGTAGACCTTGAAGCAAAGGTCGGTGCCGATGAGCCTGCAAGCATTGCCAGCGCCACACGGCCCGCTGTTGTCAGCCTGTGCAGGAATCAGGGCCGTGCCGACGACGGCCAATGTTGCGAGTAGAAGGATAGCTTGGACTTTCCGGATCGGGTTTCTCTTCATTGTGAATCTCCTTTGCAGCGAGGTTTGTGAGTTGCACCACTCAACCGGAGGTCTCTTCGACCGCGGAGTGGCGCCGCGAGTGGGTGTTTGGTGATTGCGCGGCCATTTTCCGTGCATCGAGCCAAACGGTGATCGACAGGGCGATCAACAGTAGGTTGAAGGCGAAATGGGCGCCCGTGCCACGAGCCAAGGTGAGAGAAAACCAACAGCCGCAATCGCTCCCCGGCGCGGCGAAGTGATTGATCGCCATGGCGACGGTGAAGAGCAACAGGACGAAGGCTCCAGCACGGGCGTGGCGAAGCCTCCAGCGCGGCACCAGGAGACCCA
>QIHU01000335.1 GCA_003231035.1 Acidobacteriota bacterium | reverse complement strand
TCGCCGAAAACGGGCAGGTCCAAGTGCACGGCTCGGCGGTGGACGATGGCTACGGGGTGCGCGAGGTGGCGGCCTGGGTTGACAACTACCCGATCGATTCGTCCACTTGGAGTTACGGTTCCTACAACGCCGCCGCCTGCGCCGGCAGCTCAGATCCCGGCTGCCCCTTTGTCGGTTTCTCGGGCATGCTCAACCTCACCGACTTCTCACCCGGGCAGCACACCCTGCAAGTGGTGGCGGTGAACAACCGGGTGCTCTTCCCGACACCGAGTTACACGGAAATTCCCTTCACCGTGACCGAGCCCGCGGGGTGCGGCGATACCGTGCGGCCCACCGTCGCCATCGCCTCGCCAAACTCCGGCGTCACCGTCGGGGGAGTGCTTCCCATCGCGGTGACCGCCTCGGACAATGTCGGAGTCGGCCTGGTGCAACTCCACGTGGACGGCGCCCTGCACTCGGTGGACACCGCACCGCCTTGGGACTTCCTGTGGGACACCACCCAGGTCGCGGCGGGAAGCCACACCCTCGTCGCCCGCGCCTACGACGCTTGCGGCAACAACCGGTTCAGTGCCACGGTGGCGGTAACCGTCTTGTCGAGCGCGAGCTCGCCCAACATCGTGGTGGGCGACGGCACCAGCGGGCCACCGATCGCCTTGGGCGCCTCCGTCTCGCTAGGCACGACCACCGCGGGAGTGGCGATCTCGCGGCGCTTCCGCATCGAAAACAGCGGCACCGCCAACCTGGTGCTCGCCAACCCCACGACCCTGGTCAGCGGACCCTGTTTCCACCAGATCGAGACGCCGATCAGCCCCGTGCCCCCCGGTGGAACGAGCTACTTCCGCCTTCGCCTACTCTGTGCGACCGCTCAGTTCCACACCGGGCAAGTCACGATTGGGAGCAACGACCCCAACCCAGGAAGCTACACCTTCCAAGTGACCGGGACGGTGGGAACTCCCTTCATACCCGACATCGAGGTCTTCCAAGACTTCAACAACGCCCCCGTCACCGCCGGCGCCCCCTTCAACCTCGGCCAAACCACCGTCGGAGTCGCCAAGGGGGTGCGCTTTCGCATCGAAAACACCGGCACCGCCGACCTGATCCTCACCAACCCCGCCGGGCTAGTCTCAGGAGTCTGCTTCGGCCTCAGCGAGATCCCGGCACCGAGCGTCCCACCCGGAGGAGTCACCCACTTTAGGATCCGCCTGTTCTGCTACAACGCCGGCAGCTATGCGGGAACGGTAACCCTCGACACCAACGATCCCGATGAAGATCCCTTTACCTTCCCGGTCGTGGGAACCGTAACCCCATGAGGCCAGACGAACCGTCAATCGAACAAGCGATCGATCCGCCTCCGGTCGATCGCTTGCGCCGCCATTTGGCCGCAGACTCTCACCACCGCGCCGAGGCCGGCGAAACGGGGATCTTGGGTGTGGCCGCGACGGTAGCGGTAGTAGAAGAGGCCGAAGGCATAGTAGAAGACCAGGTCGCCCAGGTCGCGGCCGCTGGCCTTGGCGTAGCGCTCGGCCAGTTCGGCGCGGCCGGGGTTGCCCGGCAGGGTGGTGGGGCTCAAGGACGCCGCCAGGATCTCGGGCGGGTCGCCCTCTTCGCACCAGTAGGCCAGCACCGTGCCGAGGTCCATCAGCGGATCGCCGAGGGTGGCCATCTCCCAGTCGAGCACCGCGCGCACGGTGGGCATGGGCTCGGGGGTCAGGACGAGGTTGTCGTACTTAAAATCGTTGTGGATGAGCGCCGCACCGGCCGCACCGGGTTCGGGAGGCAAGTTCTCGCCCAGCCACCGGGCGGCGCGCTCCATCGCCGGTAGTTCTTCGCTGCCGGCGGCGGCGTAGCGTTTGGACCAGCCTTTGACCTGCCGCCGCGCGTAGCCCTCGGGCTTGCCCAGATCGCCCAGACCACAGCCGCGATAGTCCACCGCGTGCAGTTCGGCCAGGGTGGCGACGAAGCCTCTGGCGATGTGGCCCATCTGGCTGAGGTCGGGGCGCTCCTCAGCCGGCATGGTGCCGCGCAGGATGGTTCCCTCCACCCGCTCCATCAGGTAGAAGGGAGCACCGAGGACGGCCGGATCGTCGCAGAACAGGATGGGTTTGGGCACCTTGCCGAAGGAGCCGGCGAGGCCGGTCAGAATGCGGTACTCGCGGCTCATGTCGTGCGCCGAGGCGACCTTGGAACCGAAGGGAGGCCGGCGTAGCACCCACTGGCGCGCCGCGCTCCCGGATGGGCCGCCCTTGGACTCGATCAGATAGGTCAGATTGGAGAAGCCGCTGGGGAATTGCCGCACCCGCAGGTTAGCGACCGATTCGGCGGCGAGCTGTTCGCCCAGGTAGCGCTCCAGCCTGGGTAGGTCCAGTTCCTCGCCGGAACGCACGGCGACGGATCGATCAGCGGATAGGGCAGCCATGAGGGCCGAAAGTCTAGCAGCCCGTGGGGTAAGCCGACCGGCCGCCAACGTCGTAGTATTGGCGCCAACCTAAAGAGGACCCCTCCATGGATTTTTCCTTGCCCGAGGAAACACAAGAGCGCATCGGTCGCATCGAGCAGTTCGTCGACCGCGAGCTCACCCCGCTCGAACCGGCCTTCCTCAGCCAGCCCTTTCGCCA
>QIHU01000517.1 GCA_003231035.1 Acidobacteriota bacterium | reverse complement strand
AGCGCTAGCTGGTACGAGTTCGATAGCCGAGCCCGCCGAGCCTTGGAGGAGGGCGATTGGCTAGCGGCGCGCCGGTGGGCGTTGGAAATGGTCGGGCTGGACGGTGGACTCAATCCCACCGCCCAGCGCTTGCTCGCCTCGGCCCATCTGGGGACCGGTGAAGTTGCGGCGGCGGTCAGTGCCTGCCGCCGCGAAGCGGATGCGGATAGCTATCCAATCGCCGCCTTCCTCCCCTCTCCGCGGGCGACGCGACAGGTGGGAGATCTACTGCGGCAAGCGGCCGAGGAGCACGGGTTCGCCACCGTTGACCTCCCCTCGATCTTTGCCGCGCACTCCGCCACCTCCCTCGCCGAGTCTCTCCCAGGCCGTCGCATGTTTCTCGACTACTGTCACCTGACCGCGGAGGGGATGGCGGTGGCGATGGCGGCGACCGCCTCCTCGATCTTGCGGGTAGCGAAGAGCGCGGAGGTCGCTACCTGGGGCGAGATTCTTGCCCTGCGGGATCCAACCGGCACGACGATCAAACAGCCGGAGCCGGAAGTGGACGCGGTGGCTCACCTAGGCGCCGCGATACACACCGCTCACCGCCTTGCCGGTGCTCCGGGCAAGGCTGAGTTACTACGCCACTGGTGCCGCCAAGCCCTGCGCTCGTGGCCGGCGATTAGCGCCACAATGGTCGATCTGGCAAGGGCTCGCTGTGCACCAGTTCCAGAGTTACTGAGCGCTGAGCAGCAAGAGATCCTGGCCACACCCGCGGTGCTGGGCTTTCAGCACGGGTGGAGCTGGCAGGCGGTGGACGGCGAGCTGTTCACCGCCATGATCGCAGTCTTGTGCCAAGGCGACGGTGGCCAATGCACCGCGGCGAAGCAGATCGAAGCGGCGATTCTCGCCCACCGCGCGGCGAGACCCGGTCGTTCCATAGAGCTCGCCGTGCCCGGCTTCCACCTGGCGGAGCCGGTGGAGCGCTTGTTCCCCGAGGCGATGGCTGAGAACCGCCGCTCCAGTCGCGCGATGTTGCGTTGCGTCTGGCCGGAGACGGCCTTCGATCTTCCTTGGGATGGCGAGCTGGCACTACGGCTGCGTGCCGTCCTCCGCTTACCCCCTATCGCTGGGCTTGCCAAGCGGGAGGGCGCCACCGTGGGCCTGGTCCTCAATGGGCACTCGTGCGGCGAGGTCGAGGTCGGCGCCCGCTGGTCCCGCCAGGAGATCGAGCTGCCCATCCACCACCTGCGCCGGGGGCTCAATCGGCTGCGCCTAGTTTGGCCGCCTCTCCCAGGTGGAGGCGAGGCTGCGTTGGAGGCGGCCGGTGAGCGGCTGGAGTGCGGCGTGGAGGCGGACATTCACCCGCTTTTCGGCGAGATCTATTCCCTAAAAGTGACGGTTGTCGACCAAGGCTTGGACCTGCACGGTACGGCGGAGGAAAGAGGTTGAGGTGCTGATCTCGTCACGGATCGCCAGGACCAGTTCGTGCGCCCCTGCTGGTAGCTCGATGCCGATCTCGAGCCGTGCCTCGCCGTTGTGTGCCGTGCCGTCCTCATCCACGCTGAGCACAGGGATGAACTTCTGCTTGATCGGC
>QIHU01000236.1 GCA_003231035.1 Acidobacteriota bacterium | reverse complement strand
GTCATGTACCGCGGCGCGGACAATCGGCAACGGATGAAGACCTTCAAGCGGAAGACCGACGCCAAGAGGTACGCGAACACTGTGGAGGCCGACCTCGTTCGCCACGACTGGGTCGACCCTCAACGAGGCCGGCAAGAGTTCGCCGAGTTCGCAGAACTGTGGCTATCCGGCACAAACCACCTCAAACCAAAGACTCGCGAGAGCTACGAGTCGATCCTAAGGAACCACATCCTCCCGGAATTCGGCTCACGTGCCATCGGGTCGATTGAGCACGCCGAAGTCCGCTCCTTCCTTTCGGGGCGAACAGCCGTCGGTAAAGGCCCCGGCACCGTTCGCAACATTCGCGACGTCATGCGGCTGATCTTCAAACTCGCGGTTCGCTCGGGCGTCCTAAAGACCAACCCTGTGCTCGACATCAAGGCGCCACGCGCCCAGAAAAGCGAGATGCTCTTTCTCACCGAAGACCAAGTGATGGCACTGGCCCACGAAATCCAGCATCCGCCGGCCCTTCAAAGAGGAGCCTCGCACAGGGACGGCGGCTACCCCGACTACGCACTTCTGGTGCGCTTCGCGGCGTTCACCGGACTCCGAGCAGGCGAAATCGGGGCCCTGCGCGTTTCGCGCCTCAATCTGCTCCGTAGACGTGTCGAGGTCTCCGAGTCCGCCGACGAAGCCAACGGACGATTCAACATCGGCCCCACCAAGACCTACTCGCGGCGATCCGTCGGCCTTCCCGGCCCGTTGGTCGATGAGCTAACCGGGCACCTCGCCGGGATGAAGCAAACCGACCTGGTCTTTGCCGGGCCCGACGGTGGACCGCTCAGGCATTCAAACTGGTACCCACGGCACTTCAAACCAGCCGTAGTCCGCTCGGGATGCCCGGCCGGTACACGATTTCACGACCTTCGACATACTTACGCTGCGTTTCTTATCGCCGAAGGCGCCCACCCCCGAGCGATGATGGAACGCATGGGCCACTCCACGATCAACGTCACCCTCGGCACCTACGGCCACCTATTCCCAGGCATCGACGACCAGCTCAACGACGCCCTCGGCACACGATGGACCCGGTCAGCCGCCACACCCCCGACCCAGCCGCCGGTCCGCCTGACTGATCGGCGCAAGCAGTAGGACGCTCCTGCAGATCCGAAGTTCCTGGATATCGCGCCGTCGCGCTAGCTGCTCCTCAACGGGTTGCCGCTACTAAGTGGACATGATCCAACGATTCAGGCTCGGAGTGATCGCTCCTTGCCAGGGCTGTTGGCCACGCCGTCCCTGTTGGCACGGTAGGGCGCGAACCTGGGGTAGTTGCCGCAGGGCAAGACTTAGCGGGCTCCCCGGGGGCCGCCATCGTCAACTGGTCGGTCAGGGTCGGGGTTGATCGGTGCCAGGTGCGCCGACAATTGATGGAGAAGGGTCCGCAGCTCGGCGGGTGCGGCGTGGTGGACGTCGACGTTGAGGGCGGCGAGCATCATGACTGGCCAGCTGAGGTCGTCGACGTCCATGGCGATGTGGGTTGTGTCGGGGCCGTGGACGGTGGCGGTTCCCCAGGGTCCAAGCTCTTCCTGGACCCTTTG
>QIHU01000486.1 GCA_003231035.1 Acidobacteriota bacterium | reverse complement strand
CCCCAGGTTCGCGCCCGCGAGATGGTGCAATCCGCCGACCATGCCACCCAAGGAGAGATCGAACTCCTCGGGCCGGTGGCCAAGTTCTCGCGCACTCCCGCCACGGTGCGCACCGCGCCGCCGACGCTAGGCGCCGACACTCGGTCCGTCCTCGGCGAGATTCTCGACTGCACCAGCGAAGAACTCGAAGAATTCGAACGCCAAGGAGTGACCCGGATCGGCTCCGCTTCGCCACCTAGAAACGAACCCCCAACCGGGGGTACATCGTGAGGACCGAACCATGAGTGAGAAGGTAGTGAGCGTCCGCCACAGCGCCCAGCTCATCGTTCGACGGCTGCTGGCGGTGCGCCCTGGCGAGCAGGTGGCACTGGTTTGCGACGACGAAAGCGAGATGGAGATGGTCCACGCGCTCGCCGCGGTGGTAGACGCCACCGGCGCCGAGTTTACGATTCTGCACCAACCTTCGCGCGCCACCGCGCGCAAGAACGAGCTGACTCCGATTATCGAGCACGGCCTCGAAGCGGCCGACTGCTTGATTGGGCTGACGCGCTCGGGAGGAGCCCCGACCTACGCCCGAGCGGTGAAACGGCTGCTCGACGCCAAGCGGCTGCGCAGTATCTCGATGGTCATGCGCAGCCTCGCCAACTTCACCAGCGGCGGAGCCCTGGCCGACTACGATGCCCTGGCCACCGAAGGCGCCACTCTGGCCAAGATTTGGCGGCAGGCGGGCCACATCCACCTGACCTCGCTCGCGGGCACCGACCTCAGCTCCCCGATTGCCGGGGAAGCGGTGATCATCGAGTGCGGTTTCGCCACCCAGCCAGGCCAAGAGGCCGCCTTCTCAGACGGCGAAGTTTCCCAAATGCCCCGGCAAGAGGCCGCCCAGGGCCTCCTGGTCATCGATGGCCCCATCGCCCACCTCGGCCTCCCCGGGGCACCGATCACGTTGCGGATCGAAGACGGCAGGGTCAAGACCGTGGACGGTACCGACGATGTAGCTCAGGAACTGCGCCGCATAGTCAGCACCATCGAACAGGCCAACAACATCGCCGAGATCGGCATCGGCCTCAATCCGGCCTGCCGCCGCAATGGCGACTTCGAAGAGGAAAAGAAGGCGCGGGGCAACCTGCACGTCGCGATCGGGGACAACCTCTTCTACGGCGGCACGGTGGAGTGCGCGGTGCACATGGACATGGTCGTCTACCGCCCCACGGTCACCCTCGACGGCCACAAGGTCGTCACCCAGGGTGAAATCACCCTCTAGGTCGCCCCTCGCATTGCGGGTCCGCGGTGCCATTGGCGAGTTCCGTTGGGCGGCCGTTGCTAGCTCCTCGACGTAGTTTGTCCATCGATTAGAAATGGACCTACAGCGAGAGGAACTCGAATCCTTGCCACTCCAGAGCTACCTCAGCAACGATTTGAGGCTCAGAAAGTAGATTTCTATCCGTTTTCTAGCCTCAAATTGCCCAGTCTGGTTCGATCCAGAAAAAAATCTCAAGAAAACATGTCCCGCTAGAGCCGGCTGCTGTACCTACCCTTGTTAGGGAGAAGCATTTTTTCAGGACTTTGCAGAAAAC
>QIHU01000634.1 GCA_003231035.1 Acidobacteriota bacterium | reverse complement strand
CGCATGCGCCGGTCGGAGTAGAAGGACCAACCGGTCGAACGGTAGTCGCTCACCGGGCTCAAATCGGGCCGTTTGAGGTCCGCTTCGTAGCGGTGGTCTCCGGCCAAATAGAGGGCGGCCTTCAACAGGTAGAGGTTCTCCCGCCCTTCCGGCCGGTCGTTCGCATTGAGATCCTTCACCAGCTCGCGGATGCGTGCCTTGTTCGCGCGACCGGCCAGAGCCAGCACGTAGTGCATATAGGGTTCGCCATCGCGCGAGTAGTGGTCTGTCTGATTTCCGACGTACTTGCCGTTGACCTGCCGCGTCATCCAGGCCAACGCCTCGTCGATCCGCTCCGTGGCCACCGGGTAGCGCTGATCCCGGGCCTCGAGCAGAAAGTGAGTGGCGTAGGCCGTCGCCCAGTAGGCCTCCTGGGTGCCTCCCTGCCAATAGGCGAAGCCGCCGGCCGGGGTCTGCATGGTCATCAGTCGGTCCACCCCGCGCAGCACGCGGTCTTCGATCGAGCCCTTCTCCAAGATCTCGGGATCGATCGCCGAGAGGAGCTTGCCCACCCAGAGCAGCGGCCGGCTGGAGGAGGTCGTCTGCTCCAGGCAGCCGTAGGGATAGCGCACCAAGTGGTTCAGATGGCCAAAAGCGTCCCCATAAGGATTGGAAGTCACCCAAATCGAGGTGCGCTCTGAAAGCGGCGCCCAGCCATGCAGAAAAGGCGCTAGATCGGTCACCCCAGGTTCCAGCTCCAGCCGTTGCACGCGGCGGCTCTTGGGGCCGGCCGGCAAGACCGGCACGATCTGATCTTGACGCGAGGAAAGGTCACCCGAGCGGGCATGAACGACCAGGGTCGAAGCCCCCACCGGTCGCGCGGCCCGCGCCCTAAAGAGCACCGTGCCCGCGGCGCCATCTTCGAGGAAGATCGACTTCTCCGAACCTCCCACGATCTCGACCGTCGGTCCACCTTCCTGATCCACAGCCAACCCGATGCCAGTCACTTCGTGGGAGGCGATCTGGACGGTGATTTCCCGCCCTTTGCCGGAGAGGTTGGTCAGGTGGACCGGCACGCTCACCGTGTCGGACGCGGTGAGGAACCGGGGCAAGGTGGACTGCACCACCAGCGGATCGCGCACGATCACTCGCCGCTCGGCGTGGCCGATACGCTGACTCCCGGCCGAAACCGCCATCAAGCGCAAGGCGCCCCGGTACCGCGGTAGATCAAAACTGATCTCAACCTTCCCCGAGGCTGGCACTTCGACCAACCCGGACCACAGCGCCACCGGTTTGATGCCGTCAATCCGGCCGAGGCTACCCGCGCCGTCGCCACCGGTGGCCGAAGCTGGATCGGCGGGCGGTACCACCACGGTCCAACCGATGGTCTCGAAGGTCTCCACCCCGAGCGCGCGCCGGGTAAAAATAGCCATCAGC
Source organism: Acidobacteriota bacterium (assembly GCA_003231035.1). GTDB lineage: Bacteria > Acidobacteriota > Thermoanaerobaculia > Multivoradales > SZUA-115 > SZUA-115. The sequence continues at coordinate 163 of QIHU01000634.1, read as the reverse complement.
GGGTCGGGGCTGGCGAAACCGGTCAGCGAAAGCACCCCTTCGTCGACCGCGGCGACAGTCAAGTAGGTCGTCCCTTCCTCACTCGCCCGGCCACCCGAATCCCCCAAGGTAACCTCCACCGTCAAGGTCGTCCCGGAACGGACCTCTTTCGGCGCCGACAGGG
>QIHU01000547.1 GCA_003231035.1 Acidobacteriota bacterium | reverse complement strand
GGTGGAGATCTCCGCGACACCCCGAGGGGAATTGCGACAGTGCCTTGTCGGTCAGCTCCAAGGCGGAGATGACGAACGTAGAGGTCGCTACGGGCTTCTAAACGAGTGCTCCAGCTGCTGCGGTGCACCTGCTCGATCTTGAGCGTGCCGAAGAAGCTCTCGGCCACGGCGTTGTCCCAACAGTCGCCTTTGCGGCTCATGCTGCACACGAGGCTCGCCTGGTGGAGGGCAGCCTGGTAGGCCGCACTCGCATACTGGCAACCGCGATCCGTGCTCTTAACCAGCCGCACAACCGCGGCCTTCTCCTCAGCAGTGAACGTCCGACGCTTCCGTCTTGGCATAGACACCTCCTCAAGCGCATTCTCGCGCCTTCTATAGGTGTCCACAAATTCCGGGCAAAGTCAGAGATCAAAGGGTGGAGGGGTGGGGGTGGGCACCGGAGCGTGAAGAAAGCCGACTCGCAGCGCACCTACCCGCAGCCGCCCGGCCACCGCGCGAGAGCCTCTAGCTCACCCTCTCGTCGAGAGCCACCAACTCCGCCCTCAACTCTCTAAGCTTGGCCTGAATAGCCTGAATATTATTGGGCCCCATGCGCAGAAGGTGCTTCTGGGCCTCGGTGAGCCCTTCGAGCTCGGGGTCGGCGAACTTGTAGGCGATGATCTTGGGGTTGAGGTCGATGGGGGAGTCGCGTATGGGCACGGCGAGGAGGGCGTCGATCGCCGTCAGCAGAGTGGTTTTGAACGTGGCTTCGGGGTAGCCCAGTTTCTGGTAACTCTCGTCCAAGAGGGGGGCTAGGTTGCTGATCAGCTTGGCCGACCCGGCGCTGTCGAGGGAGTGGATGACCGTGGCGAGAGTGTCGTAGCGTTGATATCCGGCGGGGTCGACACTCAGTTGGCCACCGCTGTCGGTGACCCGGAAGCCGCTCCGGGGAGAGACGAACTCCAGGTGAGCGCGCGGGCTCTTGCCTTCGGCGATGTTGTCGATCGTGGCCACGAAGCGCTCGATCAACGCCTCGTTGGCTAGCCAACCGGCCAGCTTGGGGTGGGCAGAGAGGGTCGCCACCCAATGGGCGACCACCTCGTCGCTGTGGGCGAGTGCGGGTACGATGAAGGGCGTTTCCAGTTCTTGGGCTGGGGGCTCGGCTTCAGCCGCCGTGATGGTAGGAGCGGACTGCGCGGCTGGCTCGATCCGCTGTGTGGGATGCTGCCGCCGCCAAAACCACCCACCGATCGCCGCTCCGGCGATCAACAAGGCCGCCACTATCCACCGCCAAAGGCTACCTCGCCTCGGCTGTTCGCCGAACTCGGCCAGCTCTGGATCGTCGGGCCTAGGCTCAAACTCAAGCTCAGGCTCTAGATCGAACGCCGGAGTTGGCTCGAAGCCCGGTTCCGACTCCAGCTCAGAATCGGTCCCTTCGATCTCGATGTCCGACAACTCATCCATCTTCCGCTCCTTGTTCCCCGCGCCAAAGAGCATATCGAATCCACCCGCTAGTGTCCCGTGCGGAAAGTTCGCTACCATTCGAGGGCCGATTCATCCCCCTGTGCCGCGTTGCGGCTCCTCGCAATACTCCCAGTATT
>QIHU01000321.1 GCA_003231035.1 Acidobacteriota bacterium | reverse complement strand
TTCGGCGACGGCTCCTCGATCACCGCCGTCGGCCCGGCGATGAGCACCTTGACTCCGCTCGAAGACGGCTCCTTCCTTTTCATGGTGGCCACCATGCAGTGGATCACCAACGGTGCTGGCCGTTACGCCGGAGCGCAGGGGGTGAAGTCCTCCCTCGGCTCGACCCACATCCCGGCCGGGGTCAACCTCTTCGGTCCCGACCCGGTGCAGTTCGAGGCCACCACGATTGACACCTTCCGGGTCATGCCCGGTAGCCACATCGCCCAACCGGCGGCGTAGGCGGGCAGCTGGAGAGCGACCATGGCAGAGAACAACCAGACTCCGAGCTACGACTATGTGATCGTCGGCGCCGGCTCCGCCGGCTGTGTGCTGGCCAACCGCTTGAGCGCCGATGAGTCCGTCACCGTTCTACTGCTCGACGCGGGACCGGACCCCGAAAGCGAGGTCAGCCCGGAGATCAAGGCCAGCCTGCGCCAACCGGAACGCTTCCAACTCCTCCAAGACAGCGAGGTGGATTGGGCCTACTGGACCGAGCCCGAAGCGGCGTTGGGTGGGCGCAGCGTCTTCGTGCCGCGCGGCAAGATCATCGGTGGTTCGAGCGCCTTGATGGCGGGCATGGCGATTCGCGGTAATCCTGCCGACTACCAGGAGTGGGTCGAGCTGGGTAACCCAGGCTGGAGCTACGACGAGTTGTTGCGCTTCTTCGTCCGCCTGGAAGAGAACCGGGGCGCCGGTGTCACCCCCGGCTATCACGGTCGCGGTGGCCCGATGACGGTGAGCGACCTGCCCGGGCGCAGTGCGGCAGGCGGCGTATTTCTCCAGGTCGCCGAGGAGCGCGGCTACGCCGGCAACGCCGATTTCAACGACGCTCACCAGCAGGGGGTCGGCTTCTACCAGTTCTATCTGCGCGACGGCGTGCGAGTGAACTCGGCTGGTAGCTACTTGACTCCCGCGGTGCGACGGCGGCGCAACCTGACCATCGTGAGTTACGCCTTCGCCAGCAAGATCGAGCTGGCTCAAGACGGCGGTTCGACGCGGGCGACCGGAGTCGCCTACGAAGACCGGCGCGGCGACGGCCGCATCCCGCGCAGCGTGCGCGCGAGCCGCGAAGTGTTGATCTGTTGCGGCACCATGGATTCACCGAAGCTTCTGCTGCTCTCCGGGATTGGACCGCCGGATGAAATTCAGCCCTTGGGCATCGCGCCGCGGGTGGCGCTGGCGGGTGTCGGCAAGAACCTGCAAGAGCACATCATCGCTCCGGTGGCCCACCTCTACCAGCCGGGCACCGGGCCTGAAAAGCTGATCGGCTACGGCATCGAAGGGGCGCTGTTCACCCGCAGCGACGGCGGCGGAGGCTCGCCGGACCTCCAGTTCGTCTTCAACCATGGACTGCTCGGCCCGCCGGGTACTCTGGTCAACACCGCCGGCTTCATGTTGGTGCCGGTGCTCGTCGACCCGCGGAGCCGCGGCGAGATCACCCTGCGCGACGGCTACTTCGGCGCCCCGCCACGGATTCGTGGGAACTTCCTCAGCCATCGCGCCGATCAACGGGCCTTGATCCGGGGGGTGCAGATGGCGGTCGACATGCTCAACG
>QIHU01000359.1 GCA_003231035.1 Acidobacteriota bacterium | reverse complement strand
CGATTTGCGTCAAAAGATAGCGCAGCTCCCCTTGCAAGGAGCGCTGTTCACGTTCCGCGCGCCGCTTGAGGGCATCGAGCACGTCGGAGGGGACATCGCGGATGTGGAGAGCTGGCATAGCAGAATGCTAGCACTAGCATTCTGCTACCGCAAGTTTTTTGAGTTGTTCTAGTGCGGTTCCAGCCCTTCCGGCCCTAAGAGCAAGCTGGTGGAAGAGAGCTGTCCATCCAACAGGAGGCTAAAGAAGACGGGGAGTGGGTCGCCTTGGCCAATTGGGATTTGCTCGATGACTGCGCGGATCGGACGAGAGCCGGTGAGGTCCAATTCGTCGAGCAGGTACACGGTGTCGCCCACTTTGAGGACTGGGTTGGATAGCACGGGGTCTGGCAAACCCAGCCGCCGCCGCGTGGCCGCCTGACTGTCGATCTCCAGGTAAGCAGTGCCAATCGGTGAGCCGTCCTCGAAGCCGCAGGTCGAACAAGTGTTGGAGCCCGGTTGCGGATTGACCCAGGCGTTGGCCCACTGTGCTGGCGCCTGCCACTGCGGGCAAGGGAAGAGGATCTCGTCGTTGCGGGCTACCTGGCGACTAGATGCCGGGGAGCGCACTACCCGCAGCCACTCCCGCGCCGACTCCGGCCGCCGAGGGTCGAGGATCGCCGTCGGTGGGCAGCCCACTAGGGAATGGGTTTCGCGGGTGTAGCGGCGTAGGTCGATCTGCTGTCTGCCGGCGTCGAACGGCGCTGGCCGTTTCTTGGGTTCGAGGCGGGTGAGCAAGCCGGTGGATGGGTTGGGGAAGCGTGCGTTCGTCGCTCCGGCCTGTTGCGGGCATGGGGCGGTAAGGCCACCGAGCGCTGTGGCCACGGGGCAAACGAAAAGGCGTCGGACCGGCCTGGGAGTGGTGTCGAGGGCGAAATCCGCCCTCCTTGCGGGGGCCACGGACTGACTGGCGGCGTAGATTCCTTCCATAAGTTCGAAGGCGCTGAGGTCGGGCCGACCCGACCAGGCGGCGGCCGCCGTAGCCGAAGCGACTAAGGCAGCCACGGAACTGCCGGTGAGCGCTTCCGCTTCCTGAGGCGAGGCGACCAACCCATGATCACCGAAAGCCACCAGAGAGGGCTCGGCCTCGATCCGGTCGAGCGGCAGTCGCGCGCCGGAGGCTCTCACCGCGCCGACGGCGAAGACCAATGGCCGGTAATCACCTCGGCTGTAGGTGAGGGGCGGCGGCTCGCCGAGAAGCAACGTGCACTCCAACACTGTAGGCGCCACCTGCCTTTCCCAAGCGGCGGGGAAGAGCGGTCCCACGGTGGGATCGGTGCCCCAGTCTTGGTTGCCGGCGGCGGCGATGGGCAGGGCGCCTCGGCAAACCGCGTCGGCCAAGGCGGATCGCACGGCGGCGACAGCGGCGGGGGCTAGAACGTTGAAGCGTTCGTTCCAACCTAGGGACAGGTTGAGCACCAGTTTGCTGTCGTTACCACCGCGCAAGTCGTTCCGTCGGCGCGCAGGTCGCGGGCGAGGTCGCCGATCGAGCCAAAAAATCCGCCGTTGGCATCGCTGCGACCTCCGCCGGGCAGGTTGCGATCGAATTCGAGGAAGCGCAGGGTCAGTCTGGAGGTGAGGAGCACCGCGGGCGCGCCTCCCGGGGTCGGCAAGAGCTTGCGGGCCATGTTGAGTAGCACGTAGCCGTGCGCTGAGTTGAAGGCGTTGCTTTGGGGAGGGGATTCGGTGGTGGGAGCGGTGTCGACCACCGCCAAGCGTACCGGCGCTGGGCCAGCTATCGCGCCCA
>QIHU01000762.1 GCA_003231035.1 Acidobacteriota bacterium | reverse complement strand
GCTTCAGCAGAGCGACGGCCAAGGCCAAGTAAGGTTCCTAGGGTTGGCGCCAGGCGGCGGCTACGAGATCTCCGCGGAGTTGGACGGTTTCGGCTCTCCTCAACTATGAGTGGGTCATTTCGTGGCCCGCTTGCTTCCTCCCGTGCTGGGCTGGGCGGGCGTGGACGAAAGAGAGCTTGGAGGGTTGCTGAGGCAGTAAGTCGTTGAAAACGCATGGAGTTTCTGCTCTCCTTGGTAGTGCAAACTAACCGAGGACGAGGAGTCTCCCCATGCGCATCACCACTGTATTGCGTCGCCTTCTGGGTGTCACGAAGATGTTCGTCGAAGAGGTCTGCTTCACCGTGGATGGTGACCTTGCGGTGACGGTCCGCCCAACGTGGCGTCTGTCTCGCTGCGGACAGTGCCGTCGAAAGGCTCCGCGCTATGATCGCCGGCCCGTGCGCCGATGGCGGCATCTTCCCTGGGGACGTTGCTCGGTGGATCTGCTGTACGAACCATGGCGTGTGGACTGCCGTACCTGCGGTGTTCGGGTCGAGCAGGTGCCTTGGGCCGAGAGGGCCAGCCGCTTTACCCACGACTTCGAAGAGCTGGCAGCCTACCTCGCGCAGATCACCGACCAGACCCAGGTCCATCGCCTGCTCGGTATTTCTTGGCAGACCGTTGGGGCACTCGTAGAGCGGGTCGTGGCGCGTCGGATCGATCCCGACCGTCTTTCGGATCTGCGCCGGATCGGTATCGACGAGTTCAGCTATCGCAAGCGGCATCGATACTTGACGATCGTGGTCGACCACGACCAGCGTCGCGTCGTCTGGACCGGGGAGGGCAAGAGTTCCGAGACACTGGTTCCCTTCTTCGAGCTTCTGGGTGAGGAGCGATGCGAGAAGATCGAAACAGTGACAATCGATCTTTCTGCCGCCTTCATCAAGGCAGTCCGCGAAGGGCTGCCGAAGGCGGAGACCATCTTCGATCGTTTCCATGTGCAGCGCTTGGCTTCCGCAGCGGTCGATGAGGTTCGGCGCAGCATCGTGCGCAAGCTGGCGATAGAGCCTGAACAGGCTAAGGCCGTCAAGGGCACACGCTTCATCCTGCTCAAGAATCCGTGGAACCTGAGTCGGCGCCAGCGCTCCAAGCTCGCGGAGCTGCAAGACACCAACCGGTGCCTCTACCGGGCCTACCTGCTCAAGGAGACCCTGGCCAAAGCACTCGATTACCGTCAAAAGTGGCGAGCCCGAAAAGCCCTCGACGAATGGCTCTCCTGGGCGTCCAGATCCAAGCTTAAACCCTTTGTAAAGGTTGCTAGGACGATCCGAAAACACCGAGAGGGAATCCTTGCCTACATCAAGAGTCGTCTCACCAACGGCTTGGTCGAGGGACTCAACGCGAAGATCAGGATGATCGCCCGAAGGGCCTATGGATTTCATTCCTATCAAGCACTCGCTGCGATGATCGTTCTCACCTGTGGAGGCATCAAGCTCGACCCACCTCTACCCACTGGAAGTTGAGGAGAGCCAATATTAGGGAACCGTGATCCGAGCCCGTTACAGGTGGACCATTTGCTCTTGGCGGCAAGCAAGTCTGCATTCGAAAAGACACTCGGTGC
>QIHU01000287.1 GCA_003231035.1 Acidobacteriota bacterium | reverse complement strand
CGCCAAGACCCGCAAGACCGTCACCACCTCGTTTCCTCAACCCCAAGCCGCCGAGCGACCGATGCAGCGGGTTCGACTGGACAAGATCGCATCCGTCACGCGCAGTTGCGCGCTGAGTTTCGAAGTGCAGGTGAGCGACCAGATTCCCTGCGCCGAAGGGGTCGTGGTCGCGGTCGAGGTCTTGAACGACAAGGCGCGCTACAACCTTCTGGAGCTGCCCTCCGGGAGGGTCGCCACGGTGCACCGCGGCGACGTGATCGCCGGTGCGCTCGGCCACCGTCAGGCGCTCTTCGGCTACTCGGGCCAGTTGCCCGAGACTCTGGTTCCAGGCGACACCATCCACCTGCTCAACCAGGGCGGGGTCCTTGGCATCTGTGACTCAGTCAATCCCGACCTCGGCCAGCCCTTCGCCTGCCGCGTGCTCGGCGCGGTGCTCGATTTCCCGTACCTCGGTGAGCGCATCGGGGTGCCAGCGCGGGTCGGCTTCGACCGCTTGGAGGCGCATCCGGCCCTCGAAGTCCACGGCATCCCGACCGTCGCCATCGTCGGCTCGTGCATGAACTGCGGCAAGACGGCGGCGGCCTGCGTCCTAGTGCGTTCCTTCGTCCAGGCGGGGCTGACGGTCGACGTGTTCAAGGCGACCGGTGTCTCGCTGCGCCGTGACGTGTTGGCTATGGAGGACGCTGGAGCGCGCACTAGCGCCACCTTCACCGACCTCGGTGTGGTCACCACCAGCCGTTCCAACGGCGCCCAGGTCACTCGCACGCTGCTCAGCCGCTTGGCTACTGGCAAGCCGGATCTGATCGTGGTTGAACTCGGCGACGGTCTGCTCGGCGCCTACGGGGTCGACTCGATTCTCGCCGACCCCGCCATCCGCCAAGCCTTCACCGCGGTGGTCCTGGCCGCCAACGACCCGGTGGCGACCTGGGGCGGAGTCCGGCTCCTGCGCGAGGAGTACAACATCGAACCGGCGGTGGTCACCGGCCCGGCGACCGACAACACCGCCGGCACCAGGCTGATCGAAGAGCGCCTCGGGGTACCGGCACTGAACGCGCGGACCGATGGCGCACAGCTGGCCCAAGCCGTCCTCGCCCACATCGAACTCGCCACCGGCGGGGTCGCCAAGAGCGCGGCGAGCGACCTCTCCACCGGCGGGGCCTGATGAGTGCCCACAGCGCGGCAGGCTCGCCGCCCATCCCCACCGTCGTCCTCGGCGGCGCCGGCTACGTCTCCGGCGAACTCTTGCGATTGCTGGCCTCGCACCCGTCCCTGAGTTTGCGAGCGGCCCTCTCCGCCAGCCATGCCGGCGAACCGGTGGCGGCGCTCTTTCCCCACTTGGCCGGCGTTGTGCCCGCCTTGCGCTTCAGCGACCGCGATCGACCGGAGGTCTTGAGGGTGCTGCTCGACGACTTCCGCGGGGAAGGGGCAACCCACGTCGCCCTCTTCTCGGCGGCACCGCACGGCGCTTCGGCGGCGCAGATCGATCGCTTGCTGAGCGCAGCCGATCCAAGCCCGCTTGGTCGATCTCTCGGCCGACTTTCGTTACCCGAGCCAGCGGCAGTACGAGGAAATCTACGCCACCCCGCACGGTGCCGCCCATCGCTTGGAGCAGTTCGTCTCCGCCCTTCCCGAGCACCTCGGGGAAACCCCGCGCGCCGGCATGCATGTGGGCCATCCCGGATGCTTCACCACCGCCGTCACCCTGGCTACCGTCGCCCTGTTGGCTACCGGTTGGGTCGAGCCGGAACTCTTCGTTTGCGCCGTCACCGGCAGCACCGGTTCGGGCCGCGCACCGGGGGCCGGCACCCACCACCCCCAACGGCAGAGCAACCTCTGGGCCTACAAGCCGTTGGCCCACCGCCATGCTCCAGAGATGGAACGGCTGGCCGCCGCCGCCACCGGTGTCGAGCCCTCGATCGCCTTCATCCCCCACTCCGGCCCCTTCGCCCGCGGTATCCACGCCACGGT
>QIHU01000572.1 GCA_003231035.1 Acidobacteriota bacterium | reverse complement strand
GGTACTCGGCCTTGCGCGCTGAGAACTGCACCGCGGTCAGCTCGGTGGCCGAGAGTGCCGCCACCGCCCGCGGCTGAGGCGGGGTGAAAAGGCCGCCGCCCACCGGTCGCCCAGTCTTCTCCACCAGCCGTCTGAACAGGGTGCGGGCGAAAGGGAGGCTGATCTGTTGGCCGACGATGGTCCAAATTAGACACTCGAAGGTCTCTCCGAGGCGGGGTATGCGCAGCCCTTGACGATTCGCGAGCAAGGGCGCCAGCTCGGCGTTGGCGCGGATCTGGCGCTCGAAGGGCGCGGGGTCCGTGTCGAGGCCCAGGCGACGTTGCAGGTAGTCGTGCGCCTGGGCGGCGGCATCGTCCGGCAAGCGGGAGCGGCTGAGAATCCGGCACTTTGCCCGCCCGGGTTGCAGATCGACTTCCAGGCGGGCCGGCTTGCCGGCGAGCCACAAGCCGGCCTCGAAGCGATCGTCGGGCACCCGTTCGGTCAAGCTGACGGGGTCCCGGTCGAGAAAGGCGAGGCTTCGGCTTAGCGGCAGGGAGCGGGGGAGGGCGAACTGGAAGTCGCGGACTCCCCGCAATCGCCGATACTCGCTGGGGCTCATACCGGTGGCACGCCGGAAGTTGGCGTTGAAGGAAGAGAGACTCTCGTAGCCCGCGGCGAAGGCGAGGTCGGCAATCGTGCTGTCCGCAGCGATCAACTCGCGGCGTGTTCGAGCTAGCCGGGCGCGGGCCAGGAGGCGAGCGGGGGTGGCGTGAAAGTGGCGCCTGAAGAGGTCGTGCAGCTTGGAAGTGCCCAGGCCGGAGGCCCGGGCTAGCGAGGCGACCCCGGCGAAATCACCGGGTTGGTGACGCAGAGCGGCGACCAGGGTCTCGACCGCTTCGAGGTCGGGGTCGTGCTGGCGGTAGAAATCGTCCGGCCGGCAGCGCTTGCAGGCGCGCAAGCCGAACTCTCGGGCGCTTGGGTTCCGCGCCCGGCAAGAGGGTAGGCAGTAGATGCCGGTGGAGAGCACGCCGGTAATAAAAATGCCGTTGTAGGCCGCGTCGCGGGCTTGCATGCGGTCGAGCATGCGGTTGCGTGACAGCGACTTTGGGAATCGTCCTGTTGCGGGCAGCGCAGTGGAGGAAAGGGCCATGCGGCCACTATAGCCAGCACCGAGGGAGGCGGGCTACCGGATTCATCCGCGGTAATCCCGCTCCCTGGGCTGTTGGCGACTACTTTCTGACCGAGTCGCCGTCTTGGTAGAGATCCCAGACTCCGTCCTCCAACATCTCCTCGCTGGCCTTGCGTACCCACTTGATGAACTTGCTGTCGGTGGAGGACCAGCTGGTGCCGCTGACCACCCGATGGTGGAGGGCGAGCACCAGTTGGCCGCTGGCCGCGTCGACCATCTTCAGGTCGAGGGTGACGTTGCCGGCGCCCGCGCCGAAGCCGACGAAGGCCTTGGCGGCGGCGTTGCCGGTACTGCAATCGGTAATGCGGCCGGTGACCTCAATGTCGCCGTGATCGAGCGAAACGGCCTCGGAGTTGTCGAAGCCATCCTCGAAACCATCGCGCATGATGTTCGCCATGTCGCGGGTCAGTCGACGGGCCAGGGCTTTGTCGTCGCCGTCGCGGTCCTCGGCATCCTCGCCGAGGAAGTGGAACTCTTCCCAGGGCTGCATGTGCAGGACCTTGCCGTCGAAGGAGAATCCTTCGCGCACCCACAGGTAGTCGATCTCGTCGGTTTCGACGAAGGCCAGGCCATCGCCGAACCAGGCCGGATCCAGCCGCCCGTCATCCATCGGTGCGGTGGCGACATACGGAGTCTTGGCACGCTTCTTCTTTTTCTTTTTCGCCAGGGCATCTGGCGCGCTCAGGCCGAAAGCGAACAGCGCAAGGGTCAACAGGCAGGCTTTCTTCTTCCACGACATGGGATCGGGTCTCCTTAGGGGGTGTTTCGACGGGGCCGAAGGCCGATTGCGGAGTCTACCTCGGTCGCGGCCGCTTCTCACCCGCTGAGTTGGAGGGTGGAATAGATGACATGGAGATATCGTAGTGATATCATCTTGATACCAGATCCTTGACTCCGATCGGAAGTCAGGGCTTACCGGGCGCTACGCCCAGGGGAGGAATTGTCATGATCCGTGAAGCTCCAAGAAAGACCCAGTCCGGGCTGCTGATGTTGGCGGTCCTGATACTCGCCTTCGTTGGGGCGGTAGCCCTCTTCGTCGTCGCGGTCAATGTGAACAGCGGGATACTCGGAATTGCCGCGATCGTCTCGGCGGTGGTTATCTTCGTTCTCTTCTTCGGCCTGTTCACCGTCAACCCGAACGAAGCTCGCGTGTTGCAGCTGTTCGGCAACTATGTGGGCAGTGAGCGAGCCTCTGGGCTGCGCTTCGCCAACCCGTTTTTCAGCAAGGGACGGATCTCTTTGCGCACGCGCAACTTCGAGACCGGGAAGCTCAAGGTCAACGACCTGAACGGCAACCCGATCGAGATCGGGGCGGTGGTGGTGTGGAAGGTGGTCGACACCGCCGAGGCGTTGTTCAATGTCGACGACTATCGCAACTACGTCCACGTACAAAGCG